>NZ_LSIA01000170.1:0-27970 GCF_001556015.1 Novosphingobium sp. CCH12-A3
ATCCGGCGTGCCGCAAGACACTGTCATTCAACGAATTAGTTTCGAATCCGACTCTAAGGCACTGGAGGCTAAGCCAGACAGAACTCGGCTTGGTATCGAATTTGGGCAAACTCGTAAGATTCTGATCGACGTATGGGAGAAGTATCGTGAAGCGAGTTTCACGGCGAGAGTCCTTCAAGCTGGCTGCCATCGGAACTGCGGGCTGCCTTCTGGGCGGGCTGGGCGAACTGGCGCGTGCCAGCGAGCCAGAGGAATTCGCCTACGTTCACCCTGAACTGCGCCCCTTTGCCAAGCAACTCATGGCCATGCTTGAACCCATGCCCGAGCTTTCCGAAAAAAGCTTGTCATTCACCCGGAAGGCAATGGGCGGATGGGCGCAGCCTCCCCTCCAAGCCCCCGCCTGGACCAGACAATCTGTACCTGGTTTGACGGGCCACCCGGCGGTCACCGTGTACGTCGTCAACAGCGACGCGTCGAAACGCCGTCCGGCAATCCTTCACACGCACGGCGGAGGCTTTGTCAGCGGCACAGCTATCAGCATGGTTGCTGACCTGCAGCGTCTGGCTTTGGAATTGGACTGCACGATCGTCACAGTCGATTATCGTCTCGCGCCGGAAACACGATATCAGGGATCCATTGCAGACAACTATGCAGCTCTCGAATGGCTTTACGACAATGCGACATCCCTTGGCGTCGATGCAGGCAGGATCGCCCTTATGGGCGAGAGCGCAGGCGGCGGGCACGCAGCGCTGTTGGCCCTCAAAGCGCGTGATGTCGGCAAGGTCCCGATCGTCGCACAGGTTTTGATATACCCGATGCTGGATGACCGCACCGGAACCGTGGAGACGCCAAAGGCTCCGATCGGCACGATTGTCTGGACTGCTGCCAAGAACCGGTTCGGGTGGGGTGCGTTTCTGGGGATGGAGCCAGGCATGGATGCTTCTCCTGTGGCGGCAGTGCCAGCCCGTCGTTCGGATCTGGCCGGATTGCCGCCCACCTTCATCGGGGTCGGAGCTATCGACCTTTTTGTCGATGAGGACATAATGTACGCCAAGCGTCTGATCGCTGCCGGCGTTCCGACCCGGCTGGAAGTCGTGCCCGGCGCGTTCCATGGATTTGACGGGATCGCTGCTTCAACCCAGGTGGCGAAGAACTTCCATGCGTCGAAAGTAGCTGCTTTGCGGAGCGCTTTCGCTTGACAGCGATATCGCCTCAACAGGCAGTATGAGCGCCCAGCTGTCCCCGCTTCGGGTGAATTGTTACATCCAGCCCAAGTGAGAACATTGCCTCCAGAGCCAAGCTTTGGGACGGGTTCGGCACAAGGGGGGAATGAGATGGTTGGTACAACTGTGGCGGGCAGGTGGGGACTGTCGCTGGCAGCGCTTGCATCGTCGATGCTGGTTGCTCCTGCCCATGCCGAGGAGGCTGAAGACCAGGCAGCTTCCGGCACGATCCAGGAAATCACCGTCACTGCTCAGAAGCGCAGGCAGTCTGTGCAGGACGTCGGGATCACCCTTTCGGTCGTCAGTGGCGACAGCCTGGCCCAGGCCGGCGCCAGCTCCGTCACCGACCTGACCTCGCTGGTTCCCAATATCCAGGCGAACTACGGCGCCGGGCAGGTTGCGTTCAACGTCCGCGGGATCGGGACCAACGAATTCTCCGCCAACCTCGATTCACCGGTCGCGATCAACGTCGACGAGGGATACCTCGCCAAGACCTTCATGAGCGGTCTCCTCCTGTTCGACATCGATCGCGTGGAAGTGCTCAAGGGTCCGCAAGGTACGCTGTTCGGGCGCAACGCCACTGGCGGCGCGGTCAACTTCTTCACGCGCCGCCCGACGAGCGAACTCGCTGCCGGAGGCACCGTTTCGTTCGAGAATTACCGCACGCTTCGCGCGGAAGGCTATGTCAGCGGCCCGCTCAGCAGCACGATCTCGGCGCGCCTTTCGGGCATGGTCACGGACCAGGGCCGCGGGACCTATCGCAATCTCACGCTCGGTCGGCGCGAAGGCTTCGAGAAGAAGTGGGCCCTGCGTGGCCAGCTTCTTTGGGAAAGCGGGCCCGACAGCGTGCTGGTGACCGTGTTCGGCGGACGGCAGAACGGCGAGCTTCAGCCTTACGAAGGCGTCGGCGTATTCACCCCGGCTTCGGTAGCGGCAGGTGCCCCGGTGTTCTGCGGCGCTTATCTGGCGGGGCGTGCCACGGGCGGCAACAGCGGCTGCGTCAAGGGCACGGACGGCCTGTTTCCGGGCGACAACGACCCGTTCACCTCGAACAACAACCAGCCTCATACCGTCCGCAACCGCTCGATCGGCGCAACCGTGCGCTATGAGCACGAGTTCGACGGCGCGACGCTGACCTCGCTGACGTCCTATCAGACCTTCACCCGCCGCCAGCACGAAGACTCCGACGGAAGCCCGGTCAACACCATCGACGTCGACTATTACAACCGGATCCGCCAGTTCAACACGGAGCTGCGGCTGACCTCGAACGGGCAGGGCCGCTGGAACTACGTGCTCGGGCTCTATTACGAGCGCGACGCCTATCGCAACGGCGATTACCTGCAGATCGCGCGAGGCGCAGCACCCGGATTCTACAGCCCCTTCACCCAGACGAGCGACGCGATCGCCGCGTTCTTCCACAACGACGTCCAGCTGACCGATCATCTCAGCCTGACCGCCGGTGTCCGTTATTCCTGGGAGAAGGTCGGCCTGAAGGGCGGCACGTTCGCCGGAACCGGACTTGGCGGCAATCCGCTGGCCCCGACGACGATCGTCGCTACCCTGGCCCAGGCGGACACCAGCCGCACCGACGACGACGCCAACTTCAAGCTGGGCATCGAGTGGAAGCCGGACGTGTCCGGCATGTTCGACAAGTTCATGCTTTATGCGAACGTTTCGACCGGCTTCCGGTCAGGCTCCTACAATGCGGAGTTCACCGCCACCCAGTCTGCGCTGACTTCGCTCGCGCCGGAAAAGATCACCGCATACGAGGCAGGGTTCAAGTCGCTCCTGGCCAATCGCACCATGCAGCTCAACGCCGCACTGTTCCACTACGACTTCCGCGATGGCTTCATCAACGTCGACAGCGCAACCTCGCCGATCCCGGTGACCATCAACGCCGCCGCGATCAACACCTGGGGCGCGGAGCTTGACTGGCAGTGGCGGCCCATCAACGACCTGTCGGTGGGCATGGTGCTCGGTTGGCTCGACTCCAGGATCGACAGCGACATCACTTCGGGCGGCGCCAGCCTCCAGGGTGCCCGCACCGTGCAATCGCCGCGCTGGACCTTCACCGCGCAGGGCAGCTACATGCCCGCCATCGGCAACGGCCTGAAGCTGATCCTTGCAGCCGACGGTAACTGGCGCTCGTCGCAGTTCTTCGAGACGGTCAACTCTCCCTCCAGCCTTGAGCCGGGTTTCTGGCTGGTCAATGCGCGCGCCGGAATTGGTGCCGAGGACGACCGGTGGAGCCTCACCGCGTTCGCCCGCAACCTTACCGACACCCATTATCGTACCTACGTCAATGACTTGCCCGGATTTGGCTGGGTGCTCAACATCTACGGGCAACCCCGGACTTATGGACTTGCCGCAAACTTCAAATTCTGAGGTTGGAAATGGCCACCTTGACTCCCCGTATCGAAGTGCGTGAGGCTCCTCCGATCATACGGAGCGGCCGCGTCATGAAGCCAACGATCCTCTCATCCGGTTACGTCGTCGATCAGGAAGAGGGGCCGCTCGCGCGTCTCACCGAGGGTCTCGACCGCGCCAGCGGACTGGAAGAGCGTCTCGATGTCCTTCACGACTTTCTGCAATCGTTGGGTTGGAAGCAGTTTGTCTACGGGTGGTCAAGCGGGCCGCTTGGAGGGCAGTGTGGCAATGTGCCTGTCCTTGTGCGGGCGTTCCCGACGAACTGGGACCGGCACAGCCGCCACGATCCATACTTCCTTTCGGCTGCCAACAGCCGCCGCCCGGTTCGCTGGAGCGACGTGCAGAACAGCGCAGACCTGCTGACCGCACCGCAGCGCGATTGCATGCATTATATCTCGGATCTCGGCCTGACGGACGGGATTACCGTGCCAGTCCATGTCCACGGCCGCCGGTTCGCCTTTCTCACGGCGCTGGGCACCGAATGCAGCGCCCAGGACGCCTGCCGCCAGGAAATGACCGCGCTGCTGACCATGGTTGCGCACTACTTCGATAACCACCTCTGGGCAACGACAGAACAGATGGTTGCCGGCCAGATCGCGCTCAGCCCGCGCGAGCATCAGTGCCTGGTCTGGTCTGCCTACGGCAAGACGATCGAGGACATCGCGGCCATCCTCGATATCTCGGCCGAGACGGTCAGGGTCTATCTGAAACGCATCAACCAGAAGCTGGCGGCAGCGAACCGGACCCATGCCGTCGCCAAGGCGCTGCACATGGGTCTGATCTCGCTGAACTAGGCTTCGCGCCACACCCCAGTCCGACAAGAACGTGCTCCCGCGCGGCTGTCCAGCCTGCGCGAGAGCCAAGCCGTGCCGTCGAAGGAGGCAGGAAATCATGCAGTACCCACAAGCTATCAGGGACCGGCAGGCTGATTACGTTTTCATGTTCGAACGTCGGCTTGCCCAGAAGCTCGCCACGACGATCACCGAGAGAATGATCGAAGAGCATCGACGCAAGCCTTTGGGCCAGCACAGCGATGCCCTGGAGCGGGTGCTCAATTTCTTCCGGCGCGGCGGCCTTGCCGGCAAGGTCGGAATCTTCCAGCCTGATCCTGCCCGACCTGTCTATCGCCTCATCCGCTTTCCCGGCGTCCGCGGCGGCTCGGCCACGATCATCGATGGCGAGCCCGCGACCAGCCTCGCAGAGGCGCATCACGCGGCCTTCCTCCAGCGGATCGCAGACCTGAATTCACAGCTTGCAGGGGACGAGGCATGAGCGCGCCCGGCAACCTCACCGGCTATGCTGATCCGCTCAACGCCCGCTGCGGTGGCAGTGTCGATTTCATGCTGCACGATGCCACGCCAGGCACGGCAGAGATCAGTCTCGTCCGGCTGCTGCACGGCGATACCAACCCGCTCGGGCCGGGTTTCGTCGAGAAGGAAGTAACCGTCGTCACGCTGCCCCGGACCGTGGCGGTCGGGCCGCAATATGTCCCGCTCGGCAGCTGGGCCAGGGCCCGGGACCCTGACGGAGTGCTCAGTGCTTCCCTGCCCTCGGCCACCCTCTTCGCCTTCATCAAGCCGACGACGCCCGGAGCGCGCGAACAGATCATTGCCGGAACGTGGGACCCGGCAACGAAGCGGGGTTTTGCGCTGCTCCTGACCGAAGGCGGGCAGGTTGCTCTCAGGCTTGGCGATGAAGCCGGAACGGCCGAGATCGTCTGCCCCAAGCCGGTTGCAGCGCACGCCTGGCATTTCGTCGCCGGTGGCTGGGACGAGACAGGCAAGCTGCTGATCTGGCAGAAGGGCCTGATCTCGCGCTGGAACAGCCTCGTCGGACCGGCACCCGGCTACGATCTCGATGCTGCTGCCACGGAACAGCTGGAGCGGCCGGTGCTGCCATGCGGCGGCCAGTTCACGCTGGCAGCGGCGCTAACCGGCGATGACCGCGCCGTGGCGCACTACAATGGCAAGATCGACCGCCACGGCATCCTCAACGCGATGGCCGGGCATGATGAACTTGCGAGCCTTGCCGCAGGCGAACTGCCCGCCGCCGAGCGGTTGCTGGCGTACTGGGACACGACCGCGGGATACACAGACAAAGGCATCGGCGACGTGATTCGGGACGTCGGACCCCATGGCCTCCATGCCCACGGCATCAACCGACCGATCCGGGCAATGACCGGCTGGAACTGGGACGGCCGCAACGACAGCTTCCGGCTCGCGCCGCATCAGTACGGCGGGATCGCATTCCACGACGATGCGCTTGTCGATTGCGGCTGGCAGGCAAGTGTTTCGATCGAAATCCCGCCCGATCTGCCGAGCGGCGTCTATGCCCTGCGCGTATCCAAGGACGGCAGCGAAGACCACGTGCCGTTCTTCGTGAGGCCGGACAAGGCGCGCGCGGACATGGCCGTGCTTATGCCGACCTTCACGTATCTGGCCTACGCCAACGAACATCTCAGTTTCGAGGCGCCGATTGCCCAGGCCATCTGCGCCAATACGCCGGTGGTGAGTGAAGCGGATCTCACCTGGAAGCAGCAGGAAGCCTTCGGTCTGTCGACTTACGATGTCCATTCGGACTACGCGGGCGTGTGCTACTCCTCGTGGCGCAGGCCGATTCAGAACATGCGCCCGAAGTACCGGATGCCGGCAATCGGTGCGCCGTGGGCTTTCCCGGCAGACCTTTCGCTGATCTGGTGGATGGACGCGGCGGGCTATGAAGTCGACGTGGTGACCGACCATGATCTCGCCGCCGAGGGCCTGGCGCTGATCGCACCCTACCGCGCGGTGCTGACCGGGACCCACCCCGAGTACTACTCGCTCGGCATGCTCGATGCGCTCGAGGACTACGTGGCCGGTGGCGGTCGCGTCGGATACCTCGGCGGCAACGGCCTCTACTGGGTCACCGAGGTGCGTGACGAGGAGCCGTGGTGCATCGAGGTCCGCAAGCTCGATACCGGCTCCCGTGCGTGGCAGGCCGCGCCGGGCGAAGGCTATCTCGCGACGACGGGGGACCGGTCGGGTCTGTGGCGGGCGCGGGGAAGGCCGCCGCAGAAGCTCGTCGCGCTGGGCTTTACCACCGAAGGTATGGACGAAAGCCAGCCGTTCGAGCGCATGCCCGACTCCTTCGAACCCGAGGCGGCATGGCTGTTCGAAGGTGTGGGCCACGATGAACTGATCGGCAACTTCGGGCTGGGTCTCGGTGGCGCCTCCGGGCTCGAGATGGACCGCTACGACCTCGCGCTGGGCACGCCACCGCACACCCTGTTGGTCGCGTCCTCGTTCAATCACTCGGACAACTACCCGTTGGTGTCCGAAGACATCACCTATGCCTTCCCCGGCAGGGGCGGCACGCAGGACCCGCAAGTGCGTGGCGACATTGCATTTTATGCCAACGCCAAGGGCGGCGCAGTGTTTGCCGCCGGGTCGATCGCGTGGAGCCAGGCATTGCCATGCAACGGCGGCAAGAACAACGTCGCGCGCATCATGTCCAACGTGCTCGATGCGTTCCGCTCGTCGGACCCGCCATTTCTGCCGCGCACATGACGCGAAGGTCCGGCCCTCCCTTGCACGTCGCCCAGTTGACCCTGCCCGACAGGATGGGCGGCTACGCCAAGGGAGACCGGACGCGCCGCGTAATCCTGCAGGCGGCGCATGATCTTTTGCTTGAGCATGGCTACGCCGCCCTTACGCTGCGCGGCGTAGCCACGGCCTGCAACTTGCGCATGGGTAACCTGACCTATCACTTCCCCTCGCGCGAAAGCCTCGTCTCTGCCTTGTTCGACGCGATCATCCGTGGATACGAGGACGCCTTCGCCGAGATCATGGCCGACCAGAAGCTCCCTCCTGTTGCGCGCCTGATGGACGTGTGCCGGCTCATCATGGACGATATCGGCACGCGGCGCACCACGCGGCTGTTTCCGGAGCTCTGGGCACTGTCCAACCACGATCCGTTCGTGGCAGACCGCATGTACGAGATGTACGACAGGGCCCGCGCCGCCATCGTATCCGCCGTCCGCTGCGCTTACCCTGCCGCCCACGAACGAAGCGTGGACCTGACCAGCATCTTCATCACTTCGGCGATGGAAGGCATGAGCATCTTTGCCGGGTACGGGAAACCCTATCAGGACGATCGCGCCGAGATTGCCGAAATCGCGCTCGATGCCTTCCTGCACGCGAGCCAGGCCCACGCGGACGAATCGCCAGCCGGCTGACCACGCCCAAGGGTCGCGGCCGTGCATCCTATTTGGAATGTTTCCCCGGGGAAACATTCCAAAATGGCGCGCCCTCGATGGGCGGTGAATTGGCAATGGTGGGCAGATAAAGGCCGCCCAGATAGCCCGACCGCTTCCATCCATGCGGTAGACAGTGGAACGACCGGGCAAGGGCCACCGTTCTCCCAGCCAGGAGAAAATATGAAACTCGATCTTCTTTCGCGATATACCTCTGCAATCGACAGCGTGCCGACCAGTCTCGACTGGCGCATCCGTGGCGAGACCGACCTGCTTACCGACGTCGTCCTTTGCCCGCCGGACTATCTGGCGCCGGTACCTTGCTGCGCCGTTACACGCGATAATCTCGAGCAGGGCTTTGCGGTCGATGTGCCGGCGGCACGCCGGCAGCACGAGGCGCTGTGCGCAGCCCTGCGCTGTAACGGCGTAACCTGCCACTTGGTGACGCCAGAACCGGACCTTCCGGATATGTGCTTCACCCGGGACATCGCCGTAGCGACCCCTTTCGGACCGATGCTGACGGCCCCCGCCATGCCGCATCGTCGTGGCGAAACCGAGGCTTTGGCGCGCCACGTCAGAGCCTGGGGGCTTAACTGGCCGCGCGTCACCACGGGCACGATCGAGGGTGGAGACATCTGCATTGCCCGTGAGGGCCTCCTCCTGATCGGGAGTTCGGGCGAGCGGACTTCGCGCGATGGGCTCGAGGAGTTCGCCGCGCCGTTCCACGATGCTGGTTGGGAAGTGCTGGTCTGCCCGTTCCATGCAGACCACCTCCATCTCGACACCCTGTTCTGCATGGTCAGCCAAGACGAAGCCCTGGCCTGTGTCGAACTGCTCGATGCAAGCTTTGTTGCGCGGCTTCGCGAGCTTGGCATTGCGCTTATCGACATGCCAGCCGCCAGCGTGCCGCAGCTCGGCTGCAACATCCTTGCACTGGGTGGCAAGAAGATCATCGCCAGTGAAGACGACGAGGCCGTCTCACGACTCCGCGCCCGGGACTATCACGTTGAAACAGTTGACGTTTCGCAGTTCACCCGCTGCGGCGGCGGCATACACTGCCTGACTCTTCCAGTCCGGCGCGTGCCAGGCGCGCGATTGGAGCTACCTTTGTCCCATTTGCAGTTTCGCCATCGCCGTTGACAGATCTTGACGTCGAACGGCTTGGCAAGGACTTGCCTTGGGCTGCACCGATGACCGAGAGGAGCCAGTCCCTGCATGGGGCCCTGGCGTCACTCGGATGATGGTCGAAGCAACGGGTAGGGAGTGCCCCTTTCAATGACGCTCTCGTGCAGCGCCTCGCTTGCCAACGCGCCTCAGACGGCTGCTGGAGCGAGCCGCGGGCTGAGTATATGCACGACAGCCAGGGCAAGCAGGTAGCTGCTCGCGCAGATGGCGAAAAGAACCTCGTACGAGCCGCCGGTCTTGTCGAGGATGTAGCCGGTGAACAGGGCCATGCCCATCCCGCCGAGAGCCCCGACCGTGCCGCCAATGCCGACCACCGAGCCTACCGCCCCACGGGGGAACACGTCTGAAGGCAGCGTGTAGAGGTTCGCCGAGAAGGCCTGATGCGCCGCAGTGGCAAGCCCGATGATGAATACGGCAGCCGACACGCTGTCGAGGCTCTGCGCGAACCAGATCGGCAGTACCGCCACGGCGCACAGAAACATCGTGGCCTTGCGCGCGAAGTTCGGAGTGCGGCCAGCCTTGATCAGGCGGGAGGACATCCATCCGCCGAAGATCGAACCACCATCGGAAATCAGGTAGATCGCGGCAAGCGGCAGACCGAATGTCTTGAGGTCCATGTCATAGCGCTCGAACAGGTAGCCGGGCAGCCAGAACAGGAAGAACCACCAGACCGGGTCGATCAGGAACTTGCCAAGCGCATAGGCCCAGGTCTCGCGCACGGTCAGAAGCTTTGCCCAGCCGATCTGCTCCACCGGGTCTGCCGGGTCCTGCTGTATCCAGGCAAGTTCGGCCGGCGAGACGCGCGGGTGTTCGGCAGGATGGCAATAGATCAGCCACCATGCGACGAGCCATGCCACACCGAAGATGCCGGTGATGAAGAATGCGGCGCGCCAATCGAACCACAGCACAAGCGCCGGGACCAGCAGTGGCGTGATGATCGCGCCCACATTGGCACCGGCGTTGAACAGGCCGATCGCATAGGCGCGCTCGCGCTGGGGGAACCAGTCGGTGACGGCGCGAATGCCAGCCGGGAAGTTCCCGCTTTCCCCGACGCCGAGACCGAAGCGCGCGGCGGCAAAGCTGACAAGACCGGTTGCGAAGCCGTGCGCCACGTGCCCGGCAGTCCAGATCACGATTGCGATGGTATAGCCAAGCTTCGCGCCGACCACATCAACGATGCGGCCAAAGCCAATGTAGCCGATGGCATATGCGACCTGGAACCAGAACACGATCTGGGCGAAATCGGTCTCGCTCCAGCCGAACTCGGCCACTAGCGTCGGCTTGAGCACGCCGATCATCTGGCGGTCGATGTAGTTGACTGCCGTGGCCGCAAAAAGCAGGGCAACGATGACCCAGCGGTAGCGCCCGGCCTTGGCAGAGGCGGCTGCAGCCGGGTTGAAGTTCTGGTCCATTGCTTCTCTCCCGAAGCGGCCAACCCGTTACGGGCTGTGCCGCCAAGTGCAATTCAGCGGGGGCCCGCCGCGATGATCGAGCAGGTCAATTCGCCGTGGCCCTCGAAGATCGCACGAAATTCCTGGCCGACGGCGATCTCGTGCACGCCGGTCACGGCACCGGTGGAGACCCATAGGCCCTGCGACACATCGAAACCTCGAGCCAGCAGATTGCCAAGCAGGAAGCGCACCGCACCGTAGGGCCCGTCGAGCATCGCGGCAGCGGTTGCCGACCCGACTTCGACTCCGTCAATCTCGCTCCTGACCCTCATGGAGCAGAGGTCGGTCGACTGCCAGTTGGGCAGAGCGGCGCCACGCACCAGGCCAGTGTTGTTGCCGAAGTCGGACACGGTAACCGCCGGACCATCGGCATTGATGCCCGGGTAGGGCGAACTTGCGATCTCGATCCCGATGCGGACATCATCAACTATCGCGATCGTGCCGGCGTCGTCAGCAGGAACCGGACCCTTGAAGCCCGGCGCGACGTGGACAAGGAACTCGGCCTCGCCTGCGGCGAAGCCTCCTGCATAGACGGGCATCGTTGGAGTATCGCCGGCATTGGCGTCGACGACGCTGTCCGCAAAGATCGGGCCCGCAAGGCGGTTTGCGCCAAGCGACGCGTCGAGAGGGGGATTGATGCGCCCGACTTTCCAGCCGACGACCTCACGCCCGTCGATCGAAATGGCACGCCCCTGTATGCCATAGGCATCGTCGAGACCCTGCGGCGCGGTGCCGGGGTAGGTTTCGAGGACGCGGGCCTCGCGGCGGGCGCTGACGAAGGCCGCTGCAACCTGATCCGCATTCTCGTTCAATTCGGTCCCCATCCCTTGGTCCTTCATTCTTCCGGCTGCCTATAGGAAACCGGTGTCAATCACAAGTCTCAGCCATCCGGTCGCGTTATACAATTAGAGCGTTACGCCCTTCTTCCAGATTGCCATTTCGCGCTGGTCGCTGCGTTCTGCGGCCGTTCGGCGACCGCTAGCGATAGCGACCAGCGTCTCGAGAAAAGCCGCATCTGCCGCCTGCTCGCCTTCATCGAGCACGCGCGAGGCGTCGAAATCGATCCAGTGGGGCTTGGCCAGCGCCAGGGCCCGGTTCGAGGCGACCTTGACCGTTGGCACCGGAAATCCCAACGGCGTGCCGCGCCCGGTGGTGAACAGCAAGAGCGTTGCACCTGCTGCGGCAAGGGCCGTGGAAGAAACCGCATCGTTTCCGGGCGCTTCGAGCAAGGCGAGGCCGGGTTCGACCGCCTGACCCCCGTAATCCAGCACCGAAGCGAGCGGCGCGGTCCCGGCCTTCTGCACGGCGCCGGCAGACTTTTCCTCGAGCGTTGTAATCCCGCCGGCGATGTTGCCGGGCGACGGATTTTCCGACACCGGCAGGCCCTGATCGAGGTAGTAACGCTTGAAGCGGTTCACCAGCGCAGCGGCAGACGCGAACGTCCGAGCATCGACGGCGCGATCCAGCAGCGCCTGCTCCGCGCCGAAGATTTCCGGAATCTCGGTGAGGATCGGCGTGCCCCCGGATGCGGCCAGGCGTTCGCTGAAGCGGCCGAGCATCGGATTGGCGGTAAGACCTGACAAGCCATCGGACCCACCGCACTTCAGCCCCACGATCAGCGCGGAGAGCGGCAGGTCCTCGCGCTGCGCGGAGACTGCGAGTTCGACCAGTTCGTCTACCAGCGTTGCCGCTTCCACCAATTCGTCGCCGGCGGATTGCGAGGGCAGCGTCCGTACCTTGGACCGCGCCGTTTGCGGCAGGGCGGCCAGCAAAGCGCTCAACTGGTTGGATTCACACCCCAGACCGAGCAGCAGGACGCCAGCCGCATTGGGATTGGCGGCCAGCCCAGCCAGCAGCGCGCGGGTCGCGTCGAGATCGTCTCCCAATTGCGAACAACCGTGAGGATGGTTGAACGCGTGAACGCCGTCGATCCGGCCCTCCGCAATGAAGGCGGCATGGCGTGCTTGTGCAGCACGGGCGACCTGCTCCGCAGTGCGACCGACGCAGCCCACTGTTGGCAGGATCCAGATTTCATTGCGCGTCGCGGCACGACCATCGGGGCGTCGGTAGCCCTGCCAGGTCCGTGCGACGCTGGTCGCCGTGGCCAATCCGCCGCGTGCGACTTCGGCAGAGTAGACCTGTTCGCCGTCAAGCGCGGTCTTCACGTTGTGGACGTGGACGTGTTCGCCAACCTGGATGTCCTGGATGGCAACGCCGATCGGCAACCCGTACTTCACGACCCGATCACCGACGACGTGGGCGCGCGTGGCGAACTTGTGCCCCTGCGGAATGTCTTCCATGATCGCAAGGGCGACGCCGCCGACTGTGACCGCCGCCTCACGGGAAAGCGGACGCAGCGCCACCGCAACGCTGTCCATCGCGTGAACGCGCAACACGTCCGGCAGGGCAACGACGACCGACAATCCGCGACTCTCCCAAAAATACGCCCGGCAGGGCGCCGTCTTTGGATAGCTTCTAGGTAACCGGTGTCAATGGCCAAGACACGCGGCCCATTGCAAAGTCTGACAAGAACCGGCTAGGAACGCTGCAACGCCTTGACACCGGTGTAAGTCACCGTGAACCGGGCTCGAATCGACGGGACGACGTGTGAAGAAGTCGAAGGACGGCAAGCCGACAATCAACGACGTGGCGCGCCTTTCGGGCGTCTCGAAGAAAACCGTCAGCCGGGTAATCAACCGCTCGCCGCTGCTCAACGATGCAACGCGCGAGAAGGTCGAGGCGGTGATCGCGGAGCTGGGCTATGTCCCCAACCCACAAGCCCGGGCCCTGGCCCTGCGCCGCAATTTCCTCATCGGCCTGATCCACGATAACCCCAACGCGCAAATGGTGCTGGGCGTGCAGGAAGGGATCCTTTCCGCAATCCGCGATACCGAGTTTGCGCTTGTCGTTCGTCCTGTCAATCGCCGCTCGCCTGACATGCTTGACGACGTGCGGGCCTTTCTCGAACAGCAAAGGCTGTTCGGCGTCATGCTTCTGCCGCCAATTTCCGAGAATGATGCGCTTGCCGAACTGTGCGACGAACTTGGCGTCACCTACGTGCGCATGGGATCGGTCAAGCTTGACGAAGACGAGCACATGGTGGCGTCAAACGACCGCGAGGCGGTTTCGCAAGCGATAGACTACCTGATCCGTCGGGGCCACCGCCGCATCGGCTTCGTCGCCGGTCCCGAAGGTTTCCGCTCCGCTGCCGAGCGGTCGCTGGGCTATCGCGATGCGCTGGAGATGGCGGGGATCCCCTTGGACGATGCCATCATGGCCGAGGGCAACTACACGTTCGAGACGGGAATTGCCGCAGGCAGGAAGCTGCTCGCCGCGACGCCCCGCCCCGGCGCGATCTTTGCGAGCAACGACGAGATGGCCGCAGGCGTGCTGCACGCAGCGCGGACGCTCGGCCTTTCAGTACCCGAGGACCTTTCGATCGTCGGCTTTGACGACACTGCGATCGCCGCTCATATCTGGCCCCCTCTCACCACCGTGCGCTGGCCGATCCAGGCCATGGCCAGAGCCGCGGCGCTCAAGCTGATCGACCCGGCAGAGGCTCGCAAGCAGCCCTCGCACTTCCTTTCCGACCTGATCGAGCGGGCGTCGGTCGCCACCTGCTGATACCTGCAAAAATGGCGCACGAATGGGCTTGCTTCGACTAATGACACCGGTTACCTAAGGGTCAAATTCGCGTCAAACTGCTCGGTCAAGCAAGCCGAAGCGAGAGGAATTCCCATGAAAATCGCATTGATCATCGAGAACAGCCAGGCCGCAAAGGCCAGCCTCGTCCACGAATCGCTGGCCGCCGTGGCAGAGCCGCTTGGCCACGAGGTTCATCATTACGGCATGTACACGCCCGAGGACAAAGCCTCGCTGACCTACGTGATGAACGGCCTGCTTACCGGCATCCTGCTCAACTCCGGCGCTGCCGACTTCGTGGTTACTGGCTGTGGCACCGGGATGGGTTCGATGCTTGCCGCAAACAGCATGCCGGGCGTGTTCTGCGGACTGGTGATCGACCCGACCGACGCGTTCCTGTTCGGCCAGATCAACGATGGCAACGCGATCTCGATGCCCTACTCCAAGGGCTTCGGCTGGGCAGCCGAACTGAACCTGCAGGACGTGTACCGCAAACTGTTCGATGGCGAACGCGGCCTTGGCTATCCCAAGGAACGCGCGGCGATCATGAAGACCAATCGTGGCATCCTCAAGAGCCTCAAGGAAGCTTCCTGCCGTGATATGCTGACCGTCCTCAAGACCGTTGACCAGGACCTGCTCAAGGCCGCCATCGCTGGCGAGAAGTTTGCCGACCTGTTCTATGCCAACTGCAAGGACGAAGCGATCTCCGACTACCTGCGCGGCCTTTCGGCCTGACCCCTGATCCAGGGGAGAGGATAACGATGAACCTGTTCGACCTATCGGGCCGCGTTGCGGTCGTCACTGGTGCCAACACCGGTATTGGCCAAGGCATTGCCGTGGCGCTGGCACAGGCGGGGGCAGACATTGCCGCAGTCGGCCGCACGCCTGCCGAGGAAACCGCAGCCAAAGTTCGCGCACTGGGGCGCAATTGCGAAGTGGTTGGTGCCGATCTTTCGACGATCGAACCGGTGCAGGCTGTGGTCGAACAGGTGATCTCTTCGCTCGGCGGGCTCGACGTGCTGGTCAACAACGCGGGCATCATCCGCCGGGCCGATGCGGTGGACTTCACAGAGGAGGACTGGGACGCGGTGGTCGATACCAACCTCAAGTCCGTGTTCTTCCTCTCGCAGGCGGCGGGCCGCCACATGATCGCCAACCGCGAGGCCACCGGGCGGCGCGGCAAGATCATCAACATTGTTTCGATGCTGAGCTTCCAGGGCGGCATCCGGGTGCCGAGTTACACCGCAAGCAAGAGCGGCGTCGCCGGCCTCACCAAACTGCTTGCCTGCGAGTGGGCGGCCAAGGGTGTGAACGTCAACGCGATTGCACCGGGCTATATCGCCACGAACAATACCGCCGCTTTGCAAGCGGACGAGACGCGCAATCGCCAGATCATGGAGCGTATCCCCGAAGGACGCTGGGGTGATCCGGCGGACATCGGCGGTGCAGCGGTGTTCCTTGCCAGCAGCGCGGCAGATTACGTGCAGGGACACGTGCTGGCCGTCGACGGCGGCTGGCTGGCCCGGTGACCCCTGGCGCCCTGATGGCCGGTCACCTCGTATGCTTTGGCGAATTGCTGTTGCGGCTCTCGCCACCCGGCGCGCGTCTGATGGTCCAGGCGCAGAGCCTCGAGATGGTTGTCGGCGGGGCGGAAGCCAATGTGGCCGTCGCGTTCGCCTCGCTGGGCCACGCCACCCGCATGGTGACGCTGCTGCCCGACAATCCCCTTGGCGACAAGGCGCGGGCCGAACTCGGCGCGGGCGGAGTCGATACCCGCTTCGTCGCCCGTGGTCCCGGGCGCATGGGGCTCTATTTCATGGAGCCCGGCGCTGGGCTCAGGCCCTCATCGATCACATACGATCGCGCCGGGTCCGCATTTGCGCATGCTGACGCTTCGGCGTTCGACTTTGCAGGAGCGCTTGAAGGGGCGAGCCTGCTGCACTTGTCGGGCATAACCCCTGCGCTCGGGCCCAATGGCGTCGCGCTTGCCCGAGCCGCCGTGGCTGCAGCGCAGAGCGCGGGCGTACCTATCTGCCTCGACGGAAACTACCGGGCTCAGCTCTGGGAAAGCTGGAACAGCGATCCGCGCGCCGTGCTGACCGAACTGGTGGGTGCAGCGACCGTGCTCATCGGCAACCACCGCGACATATCACTGCTGCTCGGCAAGACGTTCTCTGGCGATGGCGCCGAACGGCGGCGCGAGGCGGTGGAAGCGGCCTTCGCCGCGTTCCCCAACCTGCAACTGATCGCCTCGACTGCACGCCAGGTGGTCAGCAGCGACCACCATCGCATCGCGGCGCGCGTCGACGCGCGCGAGTCAAAGCATCAGACATCCGAGATCGACGTTACCGGCATCATCGATCGGATCGGGACCGGGGACGCCTTCGCGGCCGGAGTGCTGCACCGTTACCTGCAAGGCGGCGATGCACAGGCCATGGCCGAATGCGGCCTTGCGCTTGCTGCGCTCAAACACTCTGTCCCCGGCGACTTCTGTTTAATAAGGCAGAGCGAACTCGCTGCGTTCAGCGCCGAAGGCGGCGATGTCAGGCGGTGAACTGACCCGGCGCGCGTTGCTTGGCGCCAGTGCGGCACTCGCGGCATCGCCGGTTCTGGGCAGAGCCCGAGACCCGCAAGCGGGACGCTTTACCGGACTGCGCGAGGATGGCGTGCTGGCCTTCAAGGGCATTCGCTATGGCCGTGCAGAGCGGTTCGCACGGGCCGTGCCGGAGCCGTGGCAAGGCCCGCCGCGAAGGGCGCAGAGCTTCGCCCCGATCGCTCCGCAACGTGGCAATCCCGACTTGGCGCAGAGCGAGGACTGCCTGTTCCTCAATGTCTGGACGCCGGATACCAATCCGCGAGCGCGGCGTGCGGTCATGGTCTATTTCCATGGCGGGGCCTATTCCAACGGCACGGTCACCGATCCGCTGACGCGCGGCGGGACGCTGGCGGCGCAGGGCGACGTCGTCGTCGTCACAGTCAACCACCGGCTGAATGCACTCGGCTATGCTTGGCTCAAGCCTTTCGGGCCGCGGTTTGCGGACAGCGGTAATCTTGGGCAGCTGGACCTGATCCTTGCCCTTCAATGGGTGCGCGACCACATAGCCGCGTTCGGTGGAGATCCGGCGCGGGTCATGGTCTTCGGCCAATCGGGAGGCGGCGCCAAGATTGCGACACTGATGGCGATGCCGACGGCTGACGGCCTGTTCCATGTGGCGGCAACGATGAGCGGCCAGCAAGTCGTGGCGAGCGGACCCGGGAACGCATGGAAGCGGACGCTTGCCCTGCTAGCAGCGCTGAAGCTGCGCCCCGATGACGTGGAAACACTTCAGACGATGCCTGTGCAGCGACTCGTCGAAGGCCTTGCCGCACCCGACCCGATCATGGGTGGCAACCTTTACATGGGCCCGGTGCTGGACATGACCAATCTGCCCCGCCACCCGTTCTGGCCGGATGCGGCGCCCCAGTCACTGGGAATACCGATGATCCTGGGCAATGTGCGCGAAGAGACCCGGGCCTTCATCGATCCGCGTGGGCCAAAGCTACAGGGGCTGGCCTGGGACAACCTCGCGGCCCGCATAGCGCCAGAGATCAAGATCGATCTCGACGTCGATTGGGTCGTCGCGCAGTACCGCGCGCAATACCCGCAATGGACGCCAGAGCAGGTGTTTTACTCCGCGACCACGGCGGGCCGCTCGTGGCCCGGGCAAGTGATCGAGGCAGACGAGCGGGCGAAGGCTGGTGCCAAAGCCACCTGGGTCTATCAGCTGGACCGCGCTTCTCCCAGCGATCCTTTGCGCGGTGCCGCACATACCGATGACATCCCGTACGTCTTCGGGACGCTGGATGCGCCCGGCAGCATGAGCGGGACGGATGCAGGCGCTCGGACCACCAGCAGCCTGCTGATGCAAGCATTCACCGGCCTTGCCAAGACCGGCCAGCCCGGGCTGGCGGAATGGATGCCGTACACCCTTCCAGACCGGGAGACGCTGGTGGTTTCGGACGGCCGGGTCCAGACCGTCAACGATCCACGCCGGTGGGAGCGCGAACTCTGGGCTACGGCACCTTACGTTCAACCGGGTAGCTGATGATCAGTGCCAGAGGCGCGTCCCCGCGCTGCGTGATGCCGACGACCGCGCCTTCGTAGAGGTAGGCGGTCATGCCCTTCCTCAGCACGGCACGCTGCCCGTCAGACACGACTTCGCCTTCGCCTTCGAGCACGTAGTAGACCTCATCGTGCGCGATGGGATGTTCGCCGATTGCCGCGCCGACTTCCAGAGTGCGGCGGCGGAACTCCATGCGGCGCGGCTGAGGCACCGCGTCACTGATCCGCCATGCAGTGCTCATGCCGATGCCGCCATGCGGCGGGGGTTCACGCCGCATGGTGTCCACCTCATCGATGACCGCCATGGGCGGCGCTGCGGCAAGCAACAGGGCGAAGACCGCGTTCATGGCTGGCGCATCGTCGCGTCGCGGGAAGAGAGTTTCTCCTGCGGTCCCGCCTTCTGGCCCGGATACCGGCCCGACTTCGGCGTCATCGTATCGAGGTTCCAGTCGGCCTCGACGAAGGGCGCGAATGTGGCCACGGTGTGCGGATAGCCGCCGACTTCTTTCTCGTCGTCGATGATGTCGCCACGTCCTTCGGCGACGAAGAACAACACCCGGATATCATCGGGCGCACGATCCCACGGACGCGCACCGACTGTCTGCAGCACGGACGTCTCTACCTCACCCGAAGGCAGGGTGCTGTAGCGAGAGATGTCGGTCAGGGGCGCTTTCGCGGTGATCAACCTGGCCCGCGTCTCGCCATAGCGGCCGAACTGCGGAAGGGGGTTGCCGTGGCGGTCGACCGCGCGGTTGTCCTTGCCGAAGTACTTGAGATCGCCATCGCCGCCCAGCATCAGGAACGGCAGGCCCGGATCGGTATCGTTGCCGCCGCGCATGACGTTGCCAACTGCAGTGATCTCGCCAGTCACATAGTCGTGGCCGCCCCATTCGAGGTTCATCAGGTTGTAATGCACCGCGCGGTGGCCGGGATTGTAGATCACATTGTTGATCATGGTGACCTGCGCGCCGCCCTTCACCAGTGGCGAACGCTCGACATTATGCGCCCAGACGTTGCGGTAGAAGGTGATGTTCGTCGCATTGTCATGGATGAGCGAACCCTTGGAATGCTCACCCTTGGGGTGGCTGGCATTGGCAAGTCCTTCCGCAGCGATGTTCTCGCGGAAGACGATGTCGTGGCTGGTACCAGCGCGCCATTCGGCCACGGAATTGCCGGTGAAGCGCGGTCCCGACGCGGACATGTTCTCATCGAGCGCCCACAGGAAGCTACAATGTTCGACCACGACATTGCGCGCCGCCACAGTCGAGAAGGCGTCAGCCTCCCAGCCTGAAAGCTTGGCCTGACCATCAGCACCGGTCATCACGCGCAAGTGGGAAAGGATGACGTCGTGCGTCTTCAGATCGATGCCACCCTTGACGATCGTGATTCCCGGCGACGGCGCAGTCTGTCCCGCTACCGTAACGAACGGCTCGGTGATCTCCAGCGTGTCGCGGCCCATGTCGATCGTGCCGCCGACCTCGAACACGACGGTGCGCGGACCCTTTGCGGCAAGCGCCTCGGCAAGTGATCCAGGGCCAGCCTTTGCCAGCGTGGTAACGCGGATGATTCGCCCGTTGGCCCCGCCCTTGGTCGGATCGGCGGGGTGCGGCCCGGCCCAGGCGGTCGTTGCCAGCAGACTGGCGAAAATGGCGGAAATCGTGAACTTTTGCAGTCTCTGATGCATCGCAGACTCTCCCATTGGCATGGTTATTGACAGAGGCGCGATGCAAGGGCAATAAATAATGACACCGGTTACCTAAATGACATGCCAAGCCTTTGCGGGCATGATCGCTGCGGGATCGGATCGATAGCCGGTACCATGTTGGTAGCAGGGCCGGCTTGCGGGAGCAGTGGTGCACAGAAAGGTTGTCGCTTCGCGTCATCCCTCTTTGACACCGGTATCAATGGCCTCGACAAGGGCAATGAGGGGATTCATCATGCTTACTTCAGTTTCGCGCATATCGCTGTTCAGGATGGCGTTGCTGGCGGGCGGCGGGCTCGCGGCAAGCGGTCTTGCCCAAGCGCAGGAAGCGGTCGCAGCTCCCGAAGCACAAGTCGGCGCAGACGATGCGGCTATTGATGATGCGATCGTCGTGACCGGATTCCGCCAGTCACTCCAAGCGGCCATCAACGTCAAGAAGAACGCCGTCGGCGCAGTGGATGCCATCGTCGCCGAGGACATCGCCAAGTTCCCAGACCAGAACCTTGCCGAATCGCTGCAGCGCATCCCCGGCATCTCGATCTCCCGCGATGCCGGTGAAGGCCGCGCCATTACCGTGCGCGGTCTGTCGAGCCAGTTCACCCGCGTCCGCGTCAACGGTCTTGAAACCGTGGCGACGTCGACCGACGGCGCATCGGCGAACCGCGACCGCGCATTCGACTTCAACGTCTTCGCTTCCGAGCTCTTCAGTTCGATCGTCGTCCACAAGACCGCCGAAGCAAGCCTCGATGAAGGTTCACTGGGCGCCGTGGTCGATCTCAGCACCGGCAACCCTCTGGCCGGCAAGGCCGGCTTCACCGGCGTCGCCTCGGTCGTCGGCACCTACAACGACCTGTCGGATTATGTCGGCCCGCGTCTCGCCGGCCTGCTCAGCTGGCGCAACGATTCCGGCACCTTCGGTGTGTCTCTTTCTGCCGCGTACCAGAAAACCAAGGTCCTTGAGCTTGGCAACAATACGGTGCGCTGGTCACAGGCCCGCTTTGACTCCGTCAATGGCGCGCCATGCTTCACGCAGAGCGCCACCGACCTGACCGGCCGCCAGAACTCCGGCGGGACCTACACCGTCGGTCGCAACGCCGCGTGCGACAAGGCCGCGCTTGCCTTCCACCCCCGCATTCCGCGCTACGGCGAGGTCAAGCACGACCGCGAACGCCTGGGCCTTACCGGCTCGGTCCAGTTCGCGCCGACCGATGCCACCAAGTTCTCGATCGATGGGCTCTTTTCCCGCTTCAACGCCGATCGCGAAGAGCAGTGGGGCGAAGTCCTGCTGCGCAGCAACGAGCGTTCGATCGACGTCGTGAACCCGGTCTACGACAGCAACAACAACATGATCTCGGCGACGCTCAACGATGCATGGGTCCGCACGGAGCATTACCTTCGCAAGAGCAAGACCGAGTTCTATCAGGTCGGCGGCACCTGGGACCAGGACCTGTCGGATTCCTTGCGCTTTACGGTGCTCGGCGGTTTCTCGAAATCGGATGCCGACATCCCGGTCGAAACCACGATGATCTTCGATGATCGTGACGCGCAGGGGTACAGCTTCGACTACACCGACATGAAGAGCCCGAAGCTGACCTTCGGCACCAGCGTGACCGACCCGGCCAACTTCCAGCTCGCCGAAATCCGCGACCGCCCATCGACCGTGGTGAACAAGTTCAAGACCGTGCAGTTCCGCACGGAATGGGACGTTGCGGAGGGCTTCACCGTGAAGGCCGGTGCGATGTGGCGCCGCTTCAATTTCGACACCGAATCCTACACCCGCGACACCGCTGTGTGCGGCAATGGTGGGCTTGACCGCGTGCTTGGCACGATCACGTGTTCGGCCTCTTCAGTCTTTGGCCCGACGGCCGTTTACGGCATCCCGGTGACGGCGCAATTGGCGCAGATGTTCAACCTCGGCAATGCCGGGCAGCCAGCAGGCAACACCAACGCCTGGCTGGTTCCGAATCTCGAAACCACCACGGCGCTGACGAAGCTCTACGACCGCGCGCTCGTTCCCGATGCTGGCAACATTCGCGGTGTCCAGGAAACCACCAAGGGCGGTTACCTGCAGTTCGACGGCAAGGGCGAACTACTGGGCCTGCGCTATGCGCTCAACGCAGGCATCCGCTATGTGAAGACCGAACAGTCCTCCTATGGTCTTGTCAGTGGGACCCAGGCCACGGTCGAACGGTCGTACGACGATTGGCTGCCAGCAGCCAATCTAGCACTATATCCTTCCGAAAACGTGATCATTCGTGGGGCGATAGCGGAAGTCATTACGCGCCCTTCGCTTGGCTCGCTCACGCCGGGCGGCTCGGCTGATGGCTTCAACTTCCGCGTGAACAGTGGCAACCCGTTTCTGAAGCCGTTCCGTGCCACGAATTATGACCTTGCCGTGGAGTGGTATTTTGCTCCCCAAGCTCTGCTCTCGGTGGCAGGCTTCATCAAGGACATCGCCACCTTTACGCAATCGTCGGTTATCCCCGAAGCGACCTTCGCGCAGACCGGGCTTCCCGTGTCAGTACTGAATCCGTCTTCCCCCGCAGCCCTCAATCCGGACTTGCTGAACCAGCGGATCTGGCAACTGACAACCATCGTCAACGGCGAAGGGGCTACGTTGAAGGGCGTGGAAGTGGCGGCGCAGATTCCGTTCAAGATCTTCACTGAAGGTTTTGTCGGCAATTTCGGCATACTGGCCAACGCGACGTATATCGACAGCAGCGCCACCTTCAGCCTTGCAGGCCCGGCAACGACACCAGGGGGCGCTTTGGTTGCGCCGATTTTGGTGAACAGCGCGCTCGCCAACGTCTCGAAGTGGGCCTTCAACGGCACGCTGTATTATGACGACGGCCGCTTCTCGGCCCGCGTGATGGGCACCTATCGCGGCCGCTATCACGAGGGTGCGAGCGGCACCGGCAACGTCCTCGAAGGCTATGGGTCGATGTTCAACCTCGACGCCTCGATGCGGTTCAAGCTGACCGACTGGGTCGAACTCTCGGTCGAGGGCAACAACCTGCTCGATACCTACCGCTATCGCTACACCGACATCGACGCGAACCGGAACTACGAGAACAATCATTATGGGCGCAACATCCTGGTGGGCGCCCGCTTCAAGTACTGACGACCAACCTGCCGGGCGCATCCCTCCCGCGCCCGGTACCTCAGAAGGAGCTGCCATGACTGTCGCAGGATCACTGGATCGTCGATTTTTCATGGCAGCTTCTCTTTTGTCACTCGGCCTTGGTGCAGCAGCGAGTGGCCAGACGCCGCCGCCCGCCGTGTCCGGTGGCCCCCTGCCCCCTGGCCTGCCACAGCCATCCGAAACGATCGATCTTTGGCCAGGCGGTGCGCCCGGCCAACCGGCCAAAGCACTGGTCGAAACCGTGCAGGAGCGCTCGACTGACCGCCTCGTCACCGATCGTGCCGTCTTCGGGATATCCCGCCCGCGCATGGCAGTGTTCCGGCCTGACCGCCCGAACGGCGCTGCGGTCCTGATAACGCCGGGCGGGGGCTATCGCTGGGTTGTGGTCGACAAGGAAGGGTACGAGATGGGCCGCTGGCTCGCGGCCCGTGGCTTCACCGCCTTCGTCCTGTTCTATCGCCTGCCCGGGGAAGGCTGGGCAGCGGGTCCGGATGTCGCACTATCCGATGCGCAGCGCGCCATGCGCCTCATTCGCCAGCGCGCCAGGGATTTCGCAATTGATCCGGAACGCGTGTCTGCAATGGGTTTCTCAGCCGGCGGTCATGTCTGCGCCGATCTTGCCACGCGCTTTGCGGTGAAGACCTATGCCCCGGTCGATGCGGCAGACGCGCTGTCGGTCAAACCGCACAGCGCCGCGCCGATCTATCCGGTGGTCTCGATGTCCGCACCCGATGCCCATCCCGGTTCGCGCGAACTCCTGGTCGGCAAGGCCGCTGCGCCGGAGATGGAAGCTGCGCATTCCCCTCACCGCAACATGCCGCGCGATGCCCCGCCACTGTTCCTGCTTCATGCCGAGGACGATGACGCGGTACCGGTGAACAATACACTGCTGCTTCGTGCCGCCGCCAAGGCACAAGGCGTGCGCGTCGAGACCCACCTGTTCGAGTTCGGCGGCCATGGCTTTGGCCTGCGCAAGGCAATCGGCAAGCCGGCCGAGGTCTGGCCGGATCTTTGGCGCGCGTGGGCGCGAACCACGGGACTGGCGCTATGACTGTGAATCGCCGTGATGCGCTGAAATCTGCCGCCCTCGTCTCTTTCGGTCTTGCCGCGCCTCTCGGAGCAAACGCAGCACCTGCGCCGCGCGAGGTCCCCTCGCGGCACCGGGGCTTCGACAACCAGCGCGTTGCCGATCTGGGCAACGGCATGTTTCTAAACCCGATCCTTTCGGGCGACCGTCCGGATCCGGCGATCCTCAAGGACGGCAAGGACTATTACCTCACCTTCTCCAGCTTCGAGAGCTATCCCGGGCTGCTGATCTGGCACTCACGCGATCTGGTGAACTGGCAGCCGCGCAAGCCTGCGCTACACAGGAACATCGGATCCGTCTGGGCAGTCAGCCTTGAGAAACACGCCGGACGCTACTTCCTTTACATCCCGGTGAAGGCTCTCCCACGCAACGAGATCTACGTGATCCATGCCGATCATATCGACGGGCCGTGGAGCGATCCGGTCCCACTTGGACTGCACGACCATATCGATCCGTGCCATGCGGTCGGCGAAGATGGTTCGCGTTGGCTGTTCCTGTCGGGCGGCGATCGCGTACGTCTTTCGGACGATGGCCTGAAGATCGCAGGCCCGGTCGAACATGTCTACGACCCATGGCGATATCCCGATGAATGGGACGTCGAAGGCTTCTCGCCCGAAGGTCCCAAGATCCATCGCATCGGCAAATGGTTCTACATGCTCACCGCCGTCGGTGGCACTGCCGGCCCGCCCACAGGCCACATGGTCATTGCCGCACGGTCGAAGTCAATCCACGGACCCTGGGAGCAGCATCCCGGCAATCCACTCGTCCGAACCAAGGACGTGCGCGAGGCCTGGTGGTCACGTGGCCACGCCAGCTTGGTCGAAGCTCCTGACGGATCGTGGTGGAGCCTTTATCATGGTTTCGAGAACAGCTTCTGGACGCTTGGACGCCAGTGCTTGCTTGATCCAGTCGCCTGGACTGCAGATGGCTGGTTTCACATGCAAGGCGGCGATCTCTCCAAGCCCCTGGCCAAACCGAGAGGGGGCGAGGCGCTTCCCCACGGAATGCCGCTAAGCGACAATTTCAGCACGCTGCAACTCGGAACAAAATGGTCGTTCTTCCGCCCGGCACCCGATGAAGCGGACCGCGTGCGCGTTTCCGACAGGACCCTGTTCTTCAAGGGCAAGGGTCTGGCACCATCGTCCGGTTCGCCCTTGCTGCAGATCGCGGGAGATACGTCCTATCAGTTCGAGTGCGACATCGAGCTGGCCGAGGGCGCCACTGCTGGACTTGTGCTGTTCTACGACGACAAGCTTTATGCCGGTCTAGGCTTCGACAGGGAGCGTTTCGTCACGCATCAGTACGGGATGGAGCGCGGCCGGCCAGCGAACCCGCACGGTTTGGCCATGCGGATCCGCGTGACCAATCGTCGCCACATCGTCAGCTATCACACCTCGGGTGATGGCGGACGCACCTGGCGCAAGTTCGACCGCGGAATGGAAGTCTCAGGCTATCACCACAACGTCCGTGGCGGTTTCCTGATGCTGCGTCCCGGCCTTTATGCCGCAGGACCGGGCGAAACGAAATTCCGCAACTTCATTTTCACCGCACTGGACGACTGATGCCCCGCATCCTTGAGCTTCATCCGGACCGGCTTTTGCCGGCTGATCCATCGGTGCGCGCGATTGCGCGCGAGCTTCATGCAAGCGTTGCGGGTTTGCCGATCGTCAGCCCGCATGGTCATACCGATCCGCGCTGGTTTGCGGGCAACGAGACCTTCGGCAATGCCACCGACCTGTTGCTGGTGCCCGACCACTACGTCTTCCGCATGCTCTATTCGCAAGGGGTGGCGCTGGAAGACCTCGGTGTGCGCAACAAGGCGGTCGATCCGCGCGCGGCATGGCGGCTGTTCGCCGAACGCTACTGGCTGTTTCGCGGCACGCCTTCGCGGATGTGGCTCGACTGGGTCTTCGCCGAGGCCTTCGGCATGGGCGTGCAGCTGGGCGCGGAGACTGCCGACCTCTATTTCGACACGATCACCGAGATGCTGGCCAGCGACAGCTTCCGCCCGCGCGCGCTGTTCGATCGCTACAACATCGAGGTCATCGCCACGACCGAGAGCCCGCTCGACACTCTGGAGCACCACGCCGCGATCCGCGCCGAGAACGCGTGCGCCGGCGGATGGCAGGGCCGCGTCATCACCGCCTATCGTCCCGATCCGGTGATCGACCCGGAGTTCGAGGGTTTTTCAGCGAACCTCGACCTGTTCTCGGGGCTGACCGGCGAGGACTGCCGCACGTGGACCGGCTACCTTGCCGCCCACCGCCAGCGCCGCGCCTTCTTCAAGGACATGGGCGCGACCAGCACCGACCATGGCCATCCCACGGCAGCAACCGCCAACCTTTCCGCATCCGAAGCGGCTGCGCTGTTCGAGCGCGTGGTTTCGGGCGAGTTCCATTCCTCGGACGCCGAGCTGTTCCGCGCCCAGATGCTGACCGAGATGGCGGCGATGAGCCTGGACGATGGCCTTGTCATGCAGATCCACCCCGGGTCCTTCCGCAACCACAATGCCGCGCTGTTCGAACGCTTCGGGCGCGACAAGGGCGCCGACATCCCGACCCGCACCGACTTCGTCCATGCCCTGAAGCCCCTCCTCGACCGGTTCGGCAACGAGAAGGACCTCTCGATCATCCTCTTCACGCTGGACGAGAGCGCCTATGCCCGCGAACTCGCGCCGCTGGCCGGGCACTACCCCTGCCTCAAGCTCGGCCCGGCCTGGTGGTTCCACGACAGCCCGGAAGGCATGAAGCGCTTCCGCCAGATGACGACCGAGACGGCGGGCTTCTACAACACCGTCGGCTTCAACGACGATACCCGCGCCTTCCTTTCGATCCCGGCACGGCACGACGTTGCCCGGCGCATCGATTGCGGCTTCCTGGCACAGCTGGTGGCCGAGCACCGCATCGAGGACTGGGAAGCGGCAGAGCTTGCGCAGGACCTGTCGTACAATCTGGCGAAGAAGGCCTATAACCTGTGAAGCGCCTGTCCCCGGACACGCTGGCAGCCCTGCCCGCAGAGGTTGCTCGCCCGCTCTACGATCGCGAAAGCCAAGAGGTTGGCATCGTCCACTTCGGCATCGGCGCGTTCCACCGCGCGCATCAGGCCTGGTACACCGATGCGGCGATGAATGCTGGTGACCGTGACTGGATGATCACCGGTGTCTCGCTGCGCTCGGCGGGCGTTGCGCGGCAGATGAACCCGCAAGGCGGGCTCTATACGGTGGCCGAGCAATCGGACGACGGGATGCGCGCGAGGATCGTGGGATCGGTCCGCAACGTGCTGGTGGCGAGCGAGGAACCCGATGCGGTGATTGCCGCCGTGGCTGCGCCTGCCACCCGCATCGTCAGCCTGACGGTGACCGAGAAGGGCTACTGCCGCAATCCTGTTGGCAGCCTCGACTTCGACCTCGCGCATTCCTTGAGCTTCTACTACTTCGTCACGCAAGGCCTGCTGGCGCGGGCCAAGGCGGGACTGCCCGGCGTGACACTGCTGTCGTGCGACAACCTGGCCGAGAACGGCGCGATACTCGAGCGCCTGATGCGCCAGTACCTTGCCCGGCACGAGCCTGATCTGGTGGACTGGTTCGATCGGAACTGCACCTGCCCCGCGACGATGATCGACCGCATCGTGCCCGCCACGACCGACGAGGACCGCGCGGCGGTGGCAGCAGCGCTGGGCGGTCTTCAAGACGAAGCCTGTGTCGTCACCGAACCGTTCAGCCAATGGGTGATCGAGGACCGCTTTGCGTCCCCGCGTCCGCGCTGGGAAGCTGTCGGCG
>NZ_LSIA01000171.1:0-336 GCF_001556015.1 Novosphingobium sp. CCH12-A3
CGCCATGGTGCCGTCCTCGCGCGGGAAAGCGGCGATGTAGAGCGGCTGCGCCATCGACGGGTCGTCGATCTTGCCCTGGTAGAAGCTCTCGCCGGTCGCGTTCGAGGAAAGCTCGAAGAGCGCGCCGACGATCACCCAGCGGCGCTGGTCGTTGAGCGCGACGATCTCGTAGCGGGGTGCGCGGGGGTTGCTGGAGGTCACCGGCCGCAGGCCGATGGTGCGGGTGATGGTGAGCGTTTCGACAGAGCCGATCAGCTGGCCGTTGGCGTTCTTGCGGATTTCACCGATGTTCATGGACGTTCTCCTAGGTGGATCGATTGCGACCGAACCCCTTGT
>NZ_LSIA01000172.1:0-727 GCF_001556015.1 Novosphingobium sp. CCH12-A3
CGGCCCCTCCCGCTAGCGGGAGGGGCCGGGGGTGGGCATTCGCCGTCAGGCGAAGAATGAATTGAGAATTTTCCGGATAAACTGTCAAAGATCATACCGTATCGACGACATAACCGGCTCATCGCTGGTAAGCGCCATATGCAAGTTTTCTGTAAATTCCGACGTGTCCGCAGAATAGTTTCGAAATGTAACCCTTAAGTTCTCGAAGGTGCCCGCCCGAACCAGAACTACGTCCGCAATCCCGTCCAAATCCTTCTCCAGTTTGTTGTATCGATCAATAGCTGCGTTCACCGTAAAGAAAGACTCTATCTTTAGCTCGCTCGAGTTCTCTAAATCCTCTGAAACAAAAGGAAAAATTAGGATATTATTTTTTTGAAATCTATATCAACAATTTTTGAGTTTACTTTACGGAATAACTGTAGAATTCGCGTTTCCTGCTCAAGAAATTGTATTTCTTCGATAAGCTCGTTCCATGTGCTACTCGGAAAGCAGGAAAATCTGCCCTCGAACTTCCGCGCCAAAAGTTCACTAGCGATCGCAAAGAATTTAATTAGTTACTTACTACCTTGACCAAATTTAGGATTGTTATGCGTAAGAAGTCCTGCAACCTCAACGGCTGTTGCCCATGAGTGCTGCAGAAGAGTTCTATACTGAATTTCAATAAGAAGTCCGGGTCGCGTCCGTCAATGTGGTGTAAAATCGGGTGTGGCCATTGGGCTGCATTTTC
>NZ_LSIA01000173.1:0-25104 GCF_001556015.1 Novosphingobium sp. CCH12-A3
CAAATCCGCTAAAACCCACGCATTCCCAAAGGCTTCAGAGTTTTTCACGGGCGACCTGCTAGACACGGGTCGGAAACGCATCTCGCACTTGCAGCACGGATGGCGCCGCGCAGGGCGCGATTCGCAATTTTGCTGTGGCCGGTGCGATGGAACGATCGAGACTTCGAGAGAGACTGTCCTTGTCGTCGACCAATCGCTTTGTATTTGCCCTGCCTACCGTTGTTGCCTCGGCGCTGGCGCTCTCGGCTTGCGGCTCCGCCGATGCCCAGAAGGAAAAGCCAACGCCGGTCGTCGGCGTCATGGTGGCAAGAGCCGAGCCGGTCGAACTCACGACCGAACTATCCGGGCGTACGGAAGCATCGGAGATTGCCGAAGTGCGACCGCAGGTGGCGGGGCTCGTTACCGCTCGGCTATTCCAGGAAGGCTCGTTCGTGCGGGCCGGCCAGCCGCTCTACCAGATCGATTCCCGGCTCTACGCCGCTAGCCAGGCTCAGGCCTCAGCCTCGTTGGCTGCGGCGCAGGCTACCGTCGAGGCCAACCGCCTCAAGGCCGAACGCTTTGCATTGCTTGCCCAACAGGGCGGTGTAAGCAAGCAGGAAGCAGCAGACGCACGCGCAGCCTACAATCAGTCACGCGCGGCAGTTGGGCAGGCGCGGGCAGCGCTTTCGTCGGCACAGGTCAATCTTGGCTTCACCCGCGTCACCTCGCCGATCAGCGGGCGCATTGGCATTTCGATGGTGACGAAGGGGGCTCTGGTGACGAATGCCCAGGCTACGCCCATGGCCAAAGTGCAGCGGCTCGATCCGATGTACGTCAACATCAAGCAGTCGGGGGCAGACTTCATCGCGCTGCGTCGTGCGATCGAAAGCGGCAAGCTCGTTGCCGGCGCGGCCCCGGTGACCGTGATCCTGCCCGACGGCAGCACCTATCCGGTTGCGGGCAAGCTCAATCCCGCCGACATCGACGTCGATCCCGAAACCGGTACAATCACCGTGCGCGCGGTCGTGCCCAATCCCAAAGGCGATCTGCTGCCCGGCCTGTTCGTCCGGGCCCGCGTCGGTCAGGGAACGGTGCCGAACGGCATACTCGTGCCCCAGGCCGCCGTCAGTCGCGATCCGCGTGGGCGGGCCAGTGTGCTTGTCGCGAATGCCAAGGACGAACTCGAAAAGCGCGACGTGATCGCCGACAATCCGGTGGGACAGAACTGGCTCGTCACATCAGGACTGAAGCCAGGCGACAGGGTAGTCGTCGAGGGGCTGATCAATGCGCGCGAGGGACAGAAGGTCAAGGTGGTTCCGGCGGGTTCGAAGCCGAAACCCGAAGGGGCAGCGGGCTCTGGCGCGAGCGGCGGGAACTGATCGCGGATGATTTCCCGTTTCTTCGCATACCGACCGATCTTCGCGTGGGTACTGGCCATCGTCATCATGGCGGCCGGCCTGCTGGCGCTGCGCACCATGGGGGTGGAGCAATATCCCGATATCGCGCCGCCCACGGTCTCGATCAACGCGACTTATGGCGGCGCCGATGCCTCGACGGTTGAAAACTCGGTCACCCAGGTGCTCGAGCAGCAGCTCAAGGGCCTCGACGGGATGCTCTACTTCAGCTCGACCTCGTCGAACGGGTCTGCCAGCATCACAGTCACGTTCGACAAGGGTACCGATCCCGATACCGCGCAGGTTCAGGTCCAGAACGCGATCTCGCGTGCGGTCAGCCGCCTGCCGGCCGTGGTCCAGCAGCAGGGCGTCAACGTCAACAAGGCGCAGTCCGATCAGCTCATGGTCGTGTCGATCTACGACAAGACGGGCCGCGCGACGAACTCCGACATCTCCGACTACCTGACCACGCACTTTCAGGATCCGATCTCGCGCGTGGAGGGCGTTGGCAGCACCAACATCTTCGGCGGATCCTTTGCCATGCGGGTCTGGCTTGATCCCTTGCGGCTGGCGGCGGTGCAACTGATGCCCTCGGACGTGACGGCTGCGTTGCAGGCCCAGAACACGCAAGTTGCAGCGGGCGAGATCGGCGCCAATCCTGCGCCCGAAGGCCAGCGGCTCAACGCCACGGTCACTGCACGCTCGCGCCTTGAGACGCCTGACCAGTTCAGGAACGTGGTCGTGAAGACCAATGTCGATGGCTCGGTGGTCAAGCTCAAGGACGTCGCCCGGGTGGAACTGGGCGAGGAAAGCTACGGTGCGCTTAGCCGGTTCAACGGTATGCCGGCCACCGGCCTGTCGATCAGCCTTGCCTCGGGCGCCAATGCCACCCGCACGGCCGATCTGGTCAAGGCCAAGGTTGAGGAACTCTCCGCCGATCTGCCCGAAGGCTATGCCGTTGCCTATCCGCGTGACAGCTCGATCTTCGTGAAGCTTTCGATCGAGGAAGTGGTCTGGTCCCTCTTCGAAGCCATTGCGCTGGTCGTGGTGGTGATGTTCGTGTTCCTGCAGAACTGGCGCGCCACGCTGATCCCGGCGATTGCCGTTCCGGTCGTTCTGCTGGGCACCTTCGGCGTGCTCTTCCTGTTTGGCTATACTATCAACACGTTGACGATGTTCGGCGTAGTTCTTGCCATCGGCCTGCTGGTGGATGACGCCATCGTTGTGGTCGAGAATGTCGAACGCGTGATGCACGAGGAGAAGCTTGGTCCGCTCGAGGCCACCGTCAAGTCGATGGAGGAGATCACCTCGGCGCTGATCGGGATCACGCTGGTCCTCACGGCTGTCTTCGTGCCGATGGCGTTCTTCGGGGGGTCGACCGGCGCCATCTACCGTCAGTTCTCCGTCACGATCGTTTCAGCCATGACGCTTTCGGTGCTCGTCGCGCTGGTGTTCACGCCTGCACTGTGCGCCACGCTGCTGAAGCCCGTGGCAGATCATGAAAAGCCCAAAGGCCGGTTCTTCCGCGCGTTCAATTCGGGTTATTCCGGTCTTGAAGAGCGTTATCGCAATCGGTTGGCCCGGATCGTGGGGCGCCCCCGCGCCTGGATGATCGCCTTCATCGGCATCACCATCGCCATGGTCGCGCTCTATGTGCAGCTGCCAACCAGCTTCCTGCCCGACGAGGATCAGGGCAATATCTCGATCAGCTACCAATTGCCGGTGGGTTCGACCACGGAACAGACCCGCGCAGTCGCAACGGGCATATCGGATTACATTCGCAAGAGCGAGGCCGACAACATCAAGGCAGTCTTTGTCGTGATGGGGCGTGGGCAGTCGGGATCGGCGCAGAATGCGGGGCAAGGTTTCATCCTGCTCAAGGATTGGTCCGAGCGGAAGGGTGCGGACCGGTCCGCATCGGCCATAGCCGAACGCCTGAACGCCCATTTCCGTTCATCGCGCGAAGCGCAGATCTTCATACTCAATCCACCACCGATCCGCGGGCTGGGCAGCTCGTCGGGCTTTGAAATGTGGTTGCAGGATGCGTCCGGCGCGGGCCGCGAAGCGCTTACCGCTGCACGCCGACAGCTGACCAAGCTGGCTGGCGAGGACTCGCGCATGGCGCAAGTCAGGTTCAGCGGTCTGGAAGACACGCCGCAACTGAAGGTGGACATCGACGACGATGCGCTCACTGCCTTCCAGATCGCGCCTGCCAGCGCCAATTCGACGCTGTCGATCGCCTGGGGCGGCCTCTACGTGAACGACTTCGTCGATCGCGGCAGGGTCAAGCGTGTCTACGTGCAGGGCGATGCGCCCTATCGCGCCAAGCCGGCAGATCTTGGCCAGTGGTTCGTGCGCAGTGCCAACGGCGAGATGGCGCCATTCTCGGCCTTTGCATCGACCCGGTGGACGCAAGGACCGGTGCGCCTGGACCGCTTCAACGGCATCGCCGCGCAACAGCTTCAGGGAAGCGGGGCGCCGGGCGTGAGCTCGGGCGATGCGATGACGATCATGGAAGAGAACGTCGGCAAGCTCGAAGGAAACTTCACACCCGCATGGAGCGGCCTGTCCTATCAGGAGCGCGCGGCATCGAGCCAGTCGGGCCTTCTCTATGCGGCTTCGATCTTCTTCATCTTCCTGTGTCTTGCCGCGTTGTACGAAAGCTGGTCGGTGCCGGTAGCGGTGCTGCTGGTGATCCCGCTTGGGATCGTCGGCGCGGTGCTGGCGGTTACGCTGCGCGGGTTCGACAACGACATCTACTTCCAGGTGGCGCTGCTGACGACGATCGGCCTGTCTGCCAAGAACGCGATCCTCATCGTGGAGTTCGCCGAGTTCGCCATGGCGCGCGGGGCAAGCGCGATCGACGCCGCGCTTGAAGGGGCGCGCCTGCGGTTGCGCCCGATCATCATGACCAGCGTGGCCTTCATCGCCGGTGTCATTCCGCTGGCGTTCGCAGATGGTGCGGGCGCCAACGGGCGGCAGGCGATCGGTACTGGCGTGATGGGCGGTATGATCTCGGCAACAGTGCTGGCGATCTTCCTGGTGCCGGTGTTCTTCGTCGTGGTGAAGGGCTGGGTAGACCGCCGCAAGAACAAGCGGCCGCCTCTTGCTGCAGGAGAAACGGCATGAAGCGGCAGATCGCATTCGCGGCCCTGCCAGTGCTCGCGCTGAGCGCATGCAATTTCGCGCCAAGGTACGTGCGGCCCACGCCGCCGGTGCCGCAGTCCTTGCCCCAAGGCGGCGTCTACCCGGCATTGGCCGGAAGCGAGACTGCCGTCGATGCGCTGGGCTGGCGGGAATTCTTCGTAGATCCACGCCTGCAGCAGGTCATCGCCACGGCTCTTGCCGAGAACCGGAACCTGCGTGCCACTCTGGCCAACGTCGAACGGGCGAGGGCGCTCTATCGCGTGGACCGTGCGGCACTGTTCCCTATTGTCAACGCCACTGGCACGCTATCGGCGGTGCAGGGAACGGCGGGCCGGGTAACCGACAATTTCCTCGTCCAAGCCGGAACGAGCGCCTACGAGATCGACTTGTGGGGACGCTTGCGCAATCAGAGCCGCAGCTCGCTCGAGACCTATCTCGCCACTGACGAAGGCCGCAAGGCGACTCAGATCGCACTGGTCGCCGAGGCGGCGAGCGCATGGCTGTCCTACGCGGCGACAGCCGACGCCTTGCGCATTGCCGAGGAAACCGTCGCTTCCCGGCGCAGCACGCTCGAGGTGAACGTGCGGCGTGAAGCCAACGGCATCGGCACCAGGCTCGAAGTCGCCACGGCGACGACCGCGCTAAACAGCGCCGAGGCGGCCGTAGCAGACTTTCGCACCAGCCTTGCCCAGGCGCGCAATGCGCTCGACCTTATCGTGGGCAAGCCGCTCACCGATGACCTTCTGCCGACAACCCTGGGGGCGGGCGATCAAATACGCGATGCCTTGCCGGTCGGACTTTCATCGGAAGTCCTACTGCGCCGCCCCGACGTGCTTGCGGCCGAGCATGATCTCAAGGCGACTTATGCGGACATCGGCGCAGCCCGCGCTGCTTTCTTCCCTACCCTCTCGCTCACGGGCCTGTTCGGCTTTGCCAGTGCCGGGCTCACCAACATCTTCAACAGCGGAGAATTTCAGAAGACGGTGAACGGCTCGCTCCGGCAGCGCATCTTCGATGGTGGCGCTACGGCCAATAACCTTGCTGCGGCAAAGGCCTCGCGCGATGCAGCGCTGGCCACCTACGAACGCACCATCCAGACCGCGTTTCGCGAAGTGGCCGATGCCTTGGCCCGGCGCGGGACGATTGACGAGAGCATCCGTGCCCAGTCGTCGCTCGAGGCCAATGCGGCGACTGCCTATCGCATCAGCCAGTCGCGCTTTGACGCGGGCGTCGCCAATTACCTCGAACCGCTTGACGCCCAGCGGACGCTCTACAGCGCTCGCCAGTCGTTGATATCGGCGCGGCTGACCAAGGCGGCGAACATGGTCGAACTCTACCGCGCGCTGGGTGGGGGACTGGTGGAAGTCACAAGGAAGTGATCGCCTCGCGAAAAGCGGGTTGCCAGATTTAACCATGCGCTTAAATGGTTCGAGCCACATCGGGAGAGAACCATGGAAGCCCCACGTTATTCGCTCGCAGGCCGCGTTGCGCTGATTACCGGGGCGTCATCGGGGCTTGGTGCACGCTTTGCCCGCCTCTACGCAGCCGCCGGCGCGTCGGTGGTCATCGGCGCGCGCAGGGTTGAGCGCGTGGCTGCCCTTGCCGACGAGATCAACGGCCAAGGCGGCAAGGCGCTGGCCGTTGCTCTTGACGTGACCGACGAATCCTCGATCATCGCGGCCTTCGATGCGGCCGAATCCAGTGTCGGAGTGCCCGATGTCGTCGTCGCCAACGCCGGCATCGTCGAGGCGGGACGCTCGATCGACCTTCCTGCCGACGCGATGCGCCGGGTCGTCGATACCAACTTCAATGGCGTCTACCTGACAGCACGCGAAGGGGCGCGAAGGATGATCGCGGCCGGATCGAAGCAGTCCGAGAAAGGGCGCATCATACTGACCGGATCAATCACCGCGCAGATGACCGCGCAGGGCGACAGCGCCTATGCGGCCACGAAGCTCGCCGTGCAGCACCTCGGCCGCCAGTTCGCCCGCGAATGGGCGCGGCTGGGAATCAACGTCAACGTGATCCAGCCCGGCTACATCCGCACCGAGATCGATGGTGAATGGTTCGATAGCGAAGGCGGCAAGGCGCAGATCGCATCCTGGCCGAGGAAGCGGCTGACCGAGATTTCGGCGCTGGACGACATGATGCTGTTCTTTGCCTCCGACGCTTCGCGGCAGGTCACGGGCACGTTCATTTCGGTCGACGACGGCCAGTCGCTCTGATGCTCAGGCGCTGACCGCCGGCCTCAGCCAACGAGGCCGACCAGCAGGTCCTTGGTGAGGACTTGCGGCAGCTGTTGCGGCTCTCCGCCCCCGTTGGGATACCACAGGTACAGAGGTACGCCTGCCGCGCCCTGCCTTGCAAGGAAGCGCGTGATTTCCGGATCGCGCCGCGTCCAGTCTGCGCGCATCACCACCACACCGCGGATGCGGAAGGCTGCATCGGTCGCGTCGGTCTGGATGGCGACCTTCTCGTTGACCTTGCAGGACAGGCACCAATCGGCGGTGAAATAGAGGAAAACCGGCAGGTTGTTGCGGCGTGCCTCGGCAAGGGCAGCCTCGGAAAACGGTTGTGAACCGAGCAGGTCTTCCTCGACGATTGCCATGGGTGCCGGTGGTGGAAGCCCCACCACTCCGCCGATCATGATCAGCGCACTGACTGCGGCGAGCACTCCAACCGGCCTGCTCTTGCGCTGCGTGATCCCGATGGCGGCCAATGCTGCCAGAAGGATTACAGCGATTGCCACGGCGGCGGCCGCGTACTGCGCACCCCCGATCCGCCAGGTGAGCCAACCCAGGCCGAGTGCAGTCAGCGCCATGGGCACCGCCATGATGCGGCGGAAGCGCTCCATCCACTTGCCAGGCTTGGGCAAGAGGCGGCGCAGGGCAGGAACGAAGCCCAGCAGCAGGAACGGCAGCGCAAGACCGAGGCCAAGCGCCGCAAATACGCCGAGCGCTGCCCATGTCGGCAGGACCAGCGCCGCGCCCATCGCTGCGGCCATGAATGGCCCGGTGCAGGGCGTGGCGACGAAAGCGGCAAGTAGGCCGGTGCCGAATGCTCCCGAATGGCCTGCACCGCGTTCGACCGAAAGGCCGGGAAGCTCATAGAGGCCAGCAAAGTTGGCAGTGATCGCCACGGCCAGCAGCAGCAGCACCGCGACCACGCCCGGCTCCTGTAGCTGAAAGGCCCAGCCGACCTGTTCGCCACCCGCGCGCAGGGCCAGCATCACGCCGCCGAGCAGCAGGCAGGCCAGCACCACGCCTGCCGTATAGGCCAGGCTTTCGCTGCGCGCATTCTGCGAGTTGCCTCGGGCAAGCGCGAGGGCCTTGAGACTGAGAATGGGAAACACGCAGGGCATGACGTTGAGGATCAGGCCGCCGAGGAATGCGCCGAACAAGGCGAACGCCAGCGTCGATGCGGTGAAGGCCCCTTCGCCGCCGACTTCATCACCCCCCGTTGGCACGGCTCCCGGGGCCGAAGCGAACGCGATGCCGCCTGCATCCTTGCCCATCGCCAGCACGCCTTCGATCCTTTCGGACGGAGAGGGTGACTTGGCCAGCGGGACTTCCACCACCAGCGTATCGCCGTTGCGGAAAAAGCGCTGCGCGGCTGCATAGTCGATGACGCGCTCGGTCTTCAGGAAAAGATGGGGTGCATCGAGCGGCGCCGAGGCGGGAAAGGGCAAGGCAAGGCGCAGGGTCTTGCTGGTCAGCGTGAACGTGCCTGGACGGTCGAGCGGGGCAGGCATCGCTGCGCGCCAGCCCTCGAAGCGCTTGTCCGCCGGGCCACTTCCAACAGTAATCGTGCCCTGCAGTTCGGCGCGTTCGGGCACGCAGATCTCATTGGTGCAGACCAGCCATTGCGCCTTGACCGAGATCGGCAGGATCGTGCCCGGCTTTGCATCGGCGGGCAGTTTGAGCGGCACCAGCACGGCATAGTCGTGCTCGTACACGTGGTTCATCAGTCCCTGGATGACCAGGGTCTGCGGCACCGGAAATTCCATCGCTCCGGTGCTTGCGCCCTTGGGCAGGGTCCAGTCGAGCGTCAGTCCATAGCCGGCATCACCCGGGTTCGACCAATAGCCGTGCCACCCCTTTTCGGGCTGCATCAGCAGGGCAAGGGTGACCGTGCCGCCGGGCTGCGCCGGACCTTCGGCAATCAGGCTGGCGCGCATGTGGTTGGGTGCTGCTTGCGCGGGCGCGAAGACCATCAGCAATAGCGCTGTCACAAACATCGCTATTGTGCGCAAGGTCTTGATCCCGGCCAGTTCGCGTATCGGCATCACGGCGTTACCGGTTCCATCTGGCCCCTTGAACGGGAGCGCTTGGCGGGCCATGCGTAGCGCTCTTGGGCGTCCTACGGCTGGCCTTCCTTCGAGTCCAGTGTACGTGCCCACAGGAGTATGTTTCGCGTGAAAGCCCTTATCCGTTACGCCGCAGTTCTGCTGGCATGCGCTGCCCCGATCCTTCCCCTTGCAGCGCAGGAGGTATCGCCCGCGGTCAGCCAGCAGGTCCCGGCAGGCGCGCCCAAGCTGCTTGTCGCGATTTCCATCGACCAGTTCTCCGCCGACATCTTCGCGCAGTATCGCCAGCACTTTACCGGTGGCTTCGTGCGGCTGACTCAAGGCGCGGTATTCCCGGCGGGCTACCAGAGCCACGCCGCAACCGAGACCTGCCCCGGCCACTCGACGATCCTGACCGGCAACCGCCCGGCCCACACCGGCATCATCGCCAACTCGTGGATCGACCAGACCGTCACCACGGGTTCCAAGGTCGTCTATTGCGCCGAGGACGTATCGAAGCGCACGGCGGGATCGCGGGACTACGTCGCCTCGCCCGTGCATCTGCTGGTGCCGACGCTGGGCGAGTGGATGAAGAAGGCCAACCCCGCGGCCCGCAACATTGCTGTCTCGGGCAAGGATCGCGGCGCGCTGATGATGGGCGGGCACGAGATCGACCAGGTCTACTGGTGGAAGGGCAAGCAGTTCGTCACGCTTGCCGGGCGTCAGCTGGGCCCGACGGCGGTCGCGCAGAATGCCGAAATTGATCGTCTGCTGGCCAAGGGCGCGGGTGAGTTTCCGCTGCCGGCCTATTGTCGCCGCGCCGATCGCGCCGTGCAGGCCGGTGACGTCTCTGTCGGCAATGGCCACTTCGCGCTGAAGGCCGGTGAGCCTGACCAGTTCCGCGTTTCGCCCCGTCTCGATCGCGCCACGCTCGACCTCGCGGTCAAGCTGGTGGACGAACAGAAGCTGGGCCGTAACACCGTGCCCGATCTCCTCGCCGTCAGCCTATCGGCCACCGACTATGTCGGCCACGCCACCGGCACCGAGGGCGCGGAGATGTGCATCCAGTTGACCCAGCTTGACCTGGCGCTCGGCGATTTCTTCGCCAGCCTCGACAAGCGCGGGATCGACTATGCCGTGGTGCTGACTGCCGATCACGGCGGGTTCGACATTCCCGAACGCCTTCACGAGCAGGGCCTTGAAAAGACCTCTCGCGTCGGCCCGGAAGTTTCGGCCGAGGCGCTGTCGGCTACCCTCGGCAAGCGCTACGGGCTCGAGCCCAAGGGCCTGATCCTTTCGGATGGCCCCGCGGGCGACTACTGGCTGCGCAAGGACCTCGACGCCGGGCTCAAGGGCAAGATCATCGACGACGCCAGCGCGATCCTGATGACCAGCCCCTTCGTCGAGAAGGTGCTCTCGGCCGCGGAAATCGCCGCGACACCGATGCCGCACGGCTCGCCCGAAACCTGGACCCTGGCCGAACGCGCGCGCGCCTCGTACAATCCGCTGCATTCGGGGGACTTCGTGGTGATGCTCAAGCGGGGCGTCGTCGCCATTCCGCAGGCGCGCAAGGGCTATGTGGCCACCCACGGCAGCCCATGGGACTACGACCGCCGCGTGCCGATCCTGTTCTGGCGCAAGGGGATGACCGGTTTCGAACAGCCGAGCGGCGTGGAAACGGTGGACATCGCCCCCTCACTTGCGGCACTGATCGGCCTCAAGATCCCCCAAGGTGCATTTGACGGACGCTGCCTCGATCTCGATGGTGGCGTCGGCAATACATGTGGAGTGATCAAGTGAACGAGTCGCAGGCAGACGTCGTTATTCTGGGTGGTGGTCTGGTGGGCATGACGCTCGCCATCGGCCTCGCCAAGGCGGGAATCACCTCCCACGTGGTCGACAATTCCGACCCTGCGGCGCAGACCGCCGAAGGATTCGATGGCCGTGCCTCGGCGATCTCGACTGCCAGCTGGAACCTCTACACCAACCTCGGCATGGCCGAGGAACTGGCACCCAAAGGCTGCCCGATCGAATCCATCGCGGTGACCGACGGTATGAAACCGGGCCGGATCGACTTCAAGCCGGGCGAGGGGGACGGCTCATTGGGCCGCATGTACGCCAACCGCGATCTGCGCATTGCGATGTACGGCGTGGCCGCGCGCGAAGAGGCGATCACCTTCCACCCCAACAGCCACGTCGTGGCCCGCGAACGCGGCGAACACGGCGTTTCGGTCACGCTCGCCGATGGTCGCGTGCTCAAGGGGCGGCTCATGGTCGCAGCCGAAGGGCGCAAGAGCCCGACGCGCGATGAAGCCGGGTTCACGCCCGCCAAGTGGGACTACGGCCACCGTGCGATCATCGCTGGGCTGACGCACGAGAAGCCGCACGGCAACGTCGCGTGGGAAGTGTTCTACCCGGCGGGCCCCTTCGCGCTGCTGCCGCTGCTCGATGAACATGGCAAGCACCGTTCGGCGCTGGTCTGGACCGTGGCCGAGAAGGACGCCGCCGCCGTGCTGGCCATGCCCGAGGCGATGTTCCTGGGTGAAGTGGTGAGCCGGATGCACGGTATCTTCGGCAAGATCGAGCTGGCCAGCCCACGCTCATCCTATCCGCTCAACTTCCACCACACCGCGCGGATCGTCGAGGACCGGCTGGCGCTGGTCGGCGATGCCGCGCACGGCATGCACCCGATCGCGGGGCAGGGCCTCAACGTCGGCCTGCGCGACGTGGCGGCGCTGGTCGAAGTGCTGTCAGACGGCGTCCGCCTCGGCCTCGACGTGGGCGATGCCCAACTCCTCGCCCGCTACGAGCGCTGGCGCGCAGCCGATACTTTCATGGTCGCCACGGCGACGGACGTCCTCACCCGCCTGTTCGGCATCCCCGGCAAGCTCCCCTCGGCAGTCCGCCGCCTCGGCATGGCCGGCGTGCAGCGCGCGGTGCCGCTGAAGCGCTGGTTCATGGACGAAGCGCGCGGCATGAGCGGCGATCTGCCCAAGCTGCTGCGGGCGGCGTGATGTTGGCGGCGTTGCGCCGCGGATGACCACCTAACCGTCGCCCCGTGCTCGACACGGGGCTTGGCTTTTCTTTCCAGCCCAGCGCTGAACAAGAAAAGCCAAGTCCCGGATCAAGTCCGGGACGACGGGTTTTGGGAACTCACCGCTGAGGCCTGAATGGCTGGAATGGGGTGGTTTTCTGCTGTTGCAGAGCGCGAAACACTAAAGCAAAACGCATTGAATGCACCGCCCCTTCAAAGCCATGCCATGCCTGCTGTCTCTCGGATTAGTCCTCGGGTGTAACAATGACACAACCGCGGCGAGCGACACCCCGCTACAAGCTGCTCTTGGGAATTATCCGGGGGGATGCAGCAAGCCGATGGCACCGTTTCGGACGCCCGCGGATGGCTTGGACCATCATGCCACCGTCTTCGCCGTTAAATTGCTGCGAGATAATCGCGTTTTGCTGAACGGCGATGAGATTGAGGAATCCAAGCTACGTGCCGTTGCGAGTGAGGTAAATGACCTCTTACCGCCTCCGTATCTGGTGCTTGAGGTGGAGTCAGGAACTCCGTGCAGATTTGTTGTTGAGCACCGCACTAAACTTGAAGAGACTGCTTTGTGTAAATCAGGTCACTGCGCAGAGGGGGCTGATCCAACCAGTTGGCCGATCAGGATGGGGGCACAGTCTTAAGGACTGAACCATAATCATGTCCGCAACGCCATTGTGTCTGGAACGGCAGGTTCTGGTTTGAATATCGGAACAGCGGACTCAGCTACCCTACCTATACCGTCCCAGATCAAACCTCCGGCGTAGACCCCGCCGGCGGCAGCGGCGGCACGGCAGGCGATGCGCTCGCCGTCGACTCCGGCGCAACCGTCTGCGCTGGCGCAGCAACCGGTTGCGCGCCCATCAGCGCTGCCGCTTCCAGCTGATCCAGCGCGCGCTGCGTCGCCATGTAATCACGGGCGCGCACCAGCCAGTCGGCGGCGGCGTCGTGGCCGGGCATCTTTTCGACTTCGGCGGCGGCGGCTTCGATCTTGCCGCCGGCGAGGAAGGCGCGGGTGCGTTGCAGGCGGCTTTCCGGCGCGGGCGAGGGGGAATCGTCGTGGCGGATCACGAAGAGGTCCGAAAGCTGGCGGCCAAGCCAGTCGAGCGTGCCTTCATCCGCCTTGCCGCCGACCAGTTCGGGCGCGAGGAGTTCGAACTGTTCGCCAAGCTGGGCGAGCGTCACTGGCGCGGCGCCTGCGGCAATCACGCGGTCCACCGCCGCGCCCTGCGTCGTGCCGAAGCGGGCGCGCAGTTGCGCCTCAATCCAGCCCAAGGGTTGTCCGCGTTCCAATGCGCGACGCGCGGCGAAGGCCAGCAGCAGCGATTCCGCGTGGGTGGCATTGCCCGAGGCGGCGATCGCCTGCTGGTTAAGCTCCGCCAGCCGCTGTTCGAGCATGGCGATCCTGGCGGCGGTACTGTCAATTTGCGCGTCGATCTGGGCCTGTGCTGCCGCAGTCTGGGCGGCAGACGGGCCGGGGGCAGGCTCGGTGCTGGGCGAAGTAACCAGCTGCGGGATGCCAGAGCTGTCCATCCGCACATCGATCAGGCCATTGCGCCAGCCGAGCCAGGCGGCACCCGCAGCGCCTGCCAGCAGGCACCCGGCGACCAGCGCGGCGATGCCACGGCCGCCTATGCCGCTCCTTCGCGGGCTTTGCCCCCGCGTGCTGTAAACCAGATCCTCCATGCGTTTTCGCTTGTCCTGTCGCCCCGATGTCACACTGTCTGGCACATCCGCGCGCCGAGTTCCAGAACCTCCTTGTCGGTCCTGCCGGCAGCCACTGCGACTGTGCCCCAGCCATTGCCAGCGAGTTCCGCTATGCGTGGGGCCAAGCTGGCAAGATGGAGACTTTTCTTGGAGATTCCAAGTCTTTCGCATTCCTGCGCGAAATGGCGGGCCGCTTCGCCGGAGTGCAGAAGCACCACCGCACCGCGATTCAGGGCGGTTTGGAGCGCTGCCGGAACTGCCCTTTTCCGGGACGCGTAAGTTACAACCGTGACGATTCGCACGTCCTCGGGCGGGGACAGCTTCACCCGATCTTCACCGGCGATTCGGATGTATTTCCCCGGCGGCAGTGTCATCACCACTGGCTGCAATCCGCCTTCGCCAACGCGGGAGACCACGAACCCGACAGAACGTGCCGCCGCTGCCGTCGTCTCGCCTACCGCAATCACCGGCACATCGGAGAAGTGCGCCAGACCCGCCCCGCCATGCCGGAACACATTGGCGCTGCCGGCAAGGATCGCATCGAAATGCTCGTCGGGCGCGTCCCAGTCGACTGCCTCGATCTCGAACAGGGGGGCGCTGACAGGTTCCAACCCCATCTCGCGCGCTGCCGCGCAAGTTGCCGAATTCCCCGGCTCGGGCCGGATCACCACCAGCGGCAGCGGTTCAGCGCTGCTCATTCGCCGGAAAAGTGTACCGTTACCGACTCCGGCGCTTGCGACAGCAGACGATGCGCGAGACGGCGTGGGCCTTCGCTGTCAGCAGGCGCGAAGGTCTCGCTGGCTTCGATCCGCTCGGCACCATCGGGGCTGTAGATCGCTGCGCGCACTGTCAGCGAGCTCTCGTGATGCGTGGTCAGCACTGCAATCGGGCTGTGGCAATTGCCGCCCAGTGCCGCCAGCAAGGCGCGTTCGGCCAGCACCGCCTCGTGCGTCGGTCGGTCGTCGATAGCAGAAAGCCAGCCGCGCACGTCATCGCTCGCCACCAGGCATTCGATGCCGATCGCACCCTGCGCCGGGGCCGGGAGCCATTCGAATTCCGACAGCGGCGTGCCGACACCCGTCTCGCCCAGGCGCTGCAGGCCCGCGGCGGCAAGCAATGTCACGTCCGCCTCGTCAGCCTGCAGCTTGGCGAGGCGCGTGGCGACATTGCCGCGAAAGCCGACGATCTTGAGGTCCGGCCGGGCATGGAGCATCTGCGCGGCCCTGCGCGGTGCGCTGGTGCCGACGCGCGCTCCGGGCGGAATGGCATGGATGGAGGCCGCACCAACCAGCACGTCGCGCACGTCGGCACGGGGAAGAACGGCGGCGATGCAGAATTGTTCAGGCCGGGTCGTCTCGACGTCCTTCATCGAGTGAACGGCAAAGTCGATCTCGCCTTCGAACAGCCAGGCGTCGAGCTCCTTGGTCCACAGCGCCTTGCCGCCGATCTCGGCGAGCGGGCGGTCAAGGATCTTGTCGCCACTGGCGGTGACGGGGACGATCTCCACCATGCTTTCGTCCCATCCGTGGGCGGCGCAAAGCCTGTCGCGGGTCTCTTCGGCCTGCGCCATGGCAAGCGGGGAGCGGCGGGTTCCGAGCCTCAGCGGGCGTTCAGGTGCCAAGGGCGTAGATGATGTGTTCATGCACTGCTTGCCGTAACGGGGATTATCATTAGAGGAAAGCGCCAGATGGCCCTGATCCTTGGCATAGAATCCAGTTGCGATGAAACCGCCGCCGCGGTGATCGACGGCAATGGCACGACGCTGGCCGCGCGCATCGTCGCGCAACGCATTGCTTCGCAAGACGAAGCGCACCGCCCTTACGGCGGCGTCGTCCCCGAAATCGCGGCGCGCGCGCATGTCGAAGTGCTGGGGCCGATGGTCGAGGCAGTGCTCGCCGATGCGGGCATGACGCTGAACGATGTCGATGCGATCGCGGCAACCGCAGGCCCCGGCCTGATCGGCGGCGTCATGGTTGGGCTGGTCACCGCAAAGGCACTGGCCATGGCGGCCGACAAGCCGCTGGTGGCAGTGAATCACCTCGAAGGCCACGCGCTGTCGCCGCGCCTTGCCGATCCCGCTCTGCAATACCCTTATCTGCTGCTGCTGGTTTCGGGCGGGCACTGCCAGATCCTCGAAGTGGCAGGCGTTGGCCAGTATCGCCGCCTTGCCACTACCATCGACGACGCACTGGGCGAAGCTTTCGACAAGACCGCGAAGATCCTCGGGCTTGGTTATCCCGGTGGCCCTGCGGTCGAGCGGCTGGCGCGCGAGGGCAACCCCAAGGCCGTGCCCCTGCCGCGCCCCCTTGTCGGCAGCGGTGAGCCGCACTTCTCGTTCGCCGGGCTCAAGAGCGCAGTGATGCGGGCCAAGGATGCCGGCATCCACGCCGATGCCGACATCGCCGCCTCGTTCCAGCAGGCCGCGCTCGATTGCGTGGTGGACCGGACGCGGATCGCTCTTGGCGCTGCTTCATCGGGGATGACCGCGCTGGTCGTGGCAGGTGGAGTCGCCGCCAACGCCGCCCTGCGCGCCGCGCTCGAAGCGCTTGCCGCCGAACACGGCCTCCCGCTGGTCGCCCCGCCACCGAAACTGTGTACAGACAATGCCGCCATGATCGGCTGGGCTGGCGCTGAGCGCTTCGCTCTGGGATATACCGACCCGCTCGACGTGGCCGCGCGCCCGCGCTGGCCGCTCGACGACAATGCCGCCCCGGTGCGCGGCGCAGGGGTGAAGGCATGACCGCTGGTATAGGTGTCGTAGGCGCAGGCGCATGGGGCACCGCGCTCGCCCAGATGCTGGCAAGCGATGGCCGCGAAGTCCTGCTTTGGGCGCGCGAGGCGGAACTGGTCGATGAGATCAATGCCAAGCGCACGAACAGCCTGTTCCTGCCCTCGGCGCAGCTCGCGCCTGCGATCCGCGCGACGAGCGACCTTGGCGAGATGGCAGCACTGCCGGTTTTGCTGATGGTTACGCCAGCGCAGTTCTTGGCCGGTGTGCTCGGTGCGATGGGCAGAAAGGACGGCGACGTCGTGCTCTGCTCGAAGGGCATCGAAGCGGGCACCGGCCGCCTCATGGCCGAGGTTGCCCGTGATGCGGCATCGGGTGCCGAGATTGCTGTCCTGTCAGGCCCGACCTTTGCGCACGAGGTGGCAGCAGGACTGCCCACTGCCGTCACGCTCGCCTGTGAGGGCGGCGAAACGCAATGGCAGCGGCTTTCGCCGGTGATCGCCCGCCCGACCTTCCGGCCCTATTATTCCGACGACGTGGCAGGCGCCGAAATCGGCGGCGCGGTGAAGAACGTCCTCGCCATTGCCTGCGGCGTGGTCGATGGCCTCGGCCTCGGTCAGAACGCCCGTGCGGCGCTGATCAGCCGCGGCTTTGCCGAGATGCAGCGCTTTGGCCTCGCGTTGGGTGCGCGGGCGGAAACCCTTTCGGGTCTTTCCGGTCTGGGAGACCTCGTTCTGACCTGCTCGTCCACTTCCAGCCGCAACTTTTCGCTGGGAAAGGCGCTGGGCGAGGGAGCCAGCGCAACCGATGTGCTCGGCGCAAGGAACTCGGTGGCCGAGGGTGCCTTTACCGCGCCGGTCCTCGCCGATATCGCCCGCAGCCGCGGCATTTCCATGCCCATCGTCGAGGCGGTGGTGACGCTCCTCGAGGGTGCAGCCCCGGCGCGGGACGTGGTCGCAGGATTGCTGTCGCGCCCGCTCAAGGCGGAAACAGTCCTTGTCTGAAGCCAGGGCCCCGCAACAGGATATCGCCGCGCTGGCCAAGGGCGGGCGGACGAATTTCCTTGGCTTCCTGCTGCGTCTGCTCGCGCGCATCCCGTTCCTCTTCATTGCCAGCCGCCTTTACGGGGCGCCCGCCATGGGGCGTTTCGCCTCGGCCCTGGTGATGGTCGAATTCGCCGGGATGCTGGCGACATTGGGCCAGAAACGCGGCCTCGCCCAGCGCCTTGCCGAGAATGACGAGCACCCCGCCAACGTGGTGGGCGATGCGGTGCTGCTGGCAATGTCGCTGGCGCTCGGCATGGGAGCGCTTATCTACCTGTTCCCACAATCGATGTACCCCAGCGGCAACTTCACGTTGGCCGACCGTCTGCTGGTACTCTCGATTCCCGGCCTCGCGCTTGGCGATCTTGCGCTTGCGGCGCTTGCCTACCGCTTCGACGTGGCGACAACGGTTCGCGCCCGTTCCGTGGTCGAGCCGTGGACGATCTCCATCGCGGCAGGTGCGTTCTACTTCATCTGGCCGAGTTCCGGCCTCAGCCTTGCCTATCTCGCCTCGGTCTGGGCAGCGACCGGCGTTGCCGTCTTCGTCCTGCTGCGCACTTACGGCTTGCCGCGCGCGTGGAAGCCGCGTCCCGGCCCGCTGTGGCAGATCGCTCGCCGCAACATCCCGCTTGCCGGGGCGGACGCCGTGGAATGGGGCACGCGCAAGCTCGACGTATTCATCCTGCGCTTTTTCGTGGGCGAGGCGCCGGTCGGCATCTACTACTTCGCGCAGCAGATCGCCTCGCTGCCGCAAAAGCTCAAGACCAGCTTCGAACCGGTGCTCGGCCCGGTCATCACGCGCAGTGTCAAGGACAAGGACTACGCGGCAATCGCCAAGCAGGTCTGCCAGGTCGGCTTCTGGATCGGCGCGGCGCAGATCGGCATCGCACTGGCATTGGGCATTCCGGGCGAGGGGCTGATGGGGCTGGGCGGTCCGGCCTTCGTTTCTGGCACGGCGGCGCTGGTGTTCCTGCTGGTAGCAGAAGTGGTCGCGTCCAAGGCCGTGGTGAGCGAAGCGGCGCTGGTCTACCTCGCGCGCATGCGCAACCTGTGGATCAGCTTGGCCACGATTGCGCTGCAAGCGGTGCTGACCATCGTCTTGATTCTCGTCGCCGAGCAGGTGACGCCGGGGCCGATGTACGTCGCCGCTGCCGCTTCGCTGGCTCTGGCGATCTCGCTTGGCCTCTCTTCGGCGGTCAAGTCGCGGGTGCTGACCCGTATTCTCGGCCATTCGATCAGCAACTGGCGCTGGGGCCTCGCCTGGGCGATCGTTCCGGCCATTGCGGTCGGTGTGGCAATGACCTGGGCACCCGAATGGGCTGAACTGGCCGTTGGAATTCCGGCAATTCTCGGTATTTACTGCTACATGTTGTGGGTCCGCGCGTTCGGGCCCGAGGACCGCGTGCTGTTCCGCAAGCAGCAACCGGCCTGAGATCGTCGCTGAGATTTTCGCGTAAGGGGTCATGCAGATGCTGCAATCGCTCGAAGCCAACCAGATTCTGCTGGCGGGCATCGTTCTTCTCGTCGCGTTCGTGGTGTGGTGGGTGTGGGGTCGCGCCAGGCCAGCCCCAAAGCGGCGCGAATACACCGACGTCCTCTCGGATGGCGCCGAAAAGGCCGCCCGCAACATGGCCCTGATCGATGCGCCAAGCGCTGCTGCCCTCGTGACGCCGCCTCCGGGCGTTGGCACCATGGCCGGGATCGGCGAAGTCGTCGCCGCTGCTGCTGCCGAGGAAGTGGTCGAGGCGGCGCCTTTTTCTGCTCCTGCCCCTACTCCGCAGGGCGGCGATGACCTCGGCCGCATCAAGGGCGTTGGCCCCAAGCTCAAGGCCCTGCTCGCCTCGCTTGGCGTCACCAGCTATGCCCAGATCGCAGCGTGGACAGATGAGGACATCGCGAAGATCGACGGCCAGCTTGGCACTTTCGCCGGCCGCGCCACGCGCGATAACTGGGTGGAGCAGGCCAAGCTTCTCGCCAGCGGCGATACCGCCGCCTACGAAGCCAGGTTCGGCAAGGTCTGACCTATTCGGCGATCTGCGCCGGAGCGACAGGCTCCGGTGCGGCAACCGGCGCAGAGCGGCGGCACTTCATGACAAGATCGCGCACCGGCGCTCCGGCCGCAACCTTGATCATCCCCGCCCCCGGTAGCGTGCCGTTGTAGGACCCGCCAAGCACCTTGGTCCGGCTGTCGTCGGCCGAGATCGTCCCCTGCCAGATATAGCCGCGCTGCCCCGGCACCGATGTCGCATCCACGGGCAGCCGCATGATCCCATCGCTCCCGACCAGCGCGAACAGCGCCTGCGCCCCCACTGGTGCGGCAGCATGGCGCGTCACGGTCAGCACGCCTTCGCGGCAGGAAACTGATACCAACGGCGTCTCCCCGGGATGCCCATAGCGCACCGAAAGCCCATCCGAACCCGCAGCCCACGACGCTTGCGAATCTCCATCACGCACCCCCGGCAAGGCCTCGCCCTCAGGCATTGCCATGCGCACCGCACCATCCGGCGCCCCCTCACGCGCGGGCATCGCGGGCGATTTCGAGCAAGCAGCAAGGGCGAGGGCGGCAATGGCTACGATCAGATTCTTCACGACAGTATCAGGCGGCCCGCTTCTGGACGGTTAATTCAAGCCCAAGCACCGACAGGACCGCCACAAGAGTTTCAAGCGTGGGGTTACCGTCTTCCGAAAGAGATTTGTAGAGGGCTTGACGTCCCAGTCCGGTTTTCCGGGCTATTTCGCTCATGCCCTTTGAGCGAGCAATGTTGCCCAGCGCCCCGGCGATATGCTTGGGGTCATTCCCTTCCATCGCCGCCTCAAGATAGAAAAGGATGTCCTCTTCGGTTTCGAGGTAGTTGGCGGGATCAAATGGGCGAAGCTCCATTGGTGCGCTCGATCTCTTCCTTCAGCCGCCTTGCATGGGCAATGTCGGCATCCTGCGTGCGCTTGTCGCCTCCGCAAAGCAGAATGACAAGCTCTTTGCCCCGCTGGAAGAAATACACCCGGTAGCCCGGTCCATAGTCGACGCGAAGTTCGTGAACGCCGCCCTTCAAGGACTTGCTGTCACCAAAGTTCCCGTCTGCCTAGCGTTCGAGACGAACCACGATCCTTGCCCGCGCTCGCCGGTCCCGCAAGGAGCCGAGCCAATCCGAGAAGTCGGGCGTTTCCGACAGCTGAAAGGCCTGTCCTTTATAGGGGACATTTGCTCGCGGGTCAACGGATTGAGTCAAGGCCATCTCCTTCGAGAGAATGCCTAGCCCATTGCATTGTTAAGGTCGGGTCTCACTTTTGACCATTTTGGAGGCAGGCGACATCACGGGGGCGCGTGCTCTCACTTCCCCCACTTCGTCTTCTGACTCTTGCCGTACCGCGTCTTGCGCGTCCCCGGCTTGCCCTCGTTGCTCCGCCCGACAATCGGTGCCTTGCGCTCACCCTCCGGCAGGCCAAGCTCCGACGCTTCCAACTGCCTGATCTCGTCGCGCAGGCGTCCGGCCAGTTCGAACTCCAGATCCGCCGCCGCGGCCCGCATCTTCTTCTCCAGTTCCTCGATGTAGCCGCGCAGGTTGTGGCCGACGAGGTTGTTGGCGCCGTCGGCGTCAATGTCGACCAGCACGCCATCGCGGCTTGCCGTGTCGGCAACGATATCGTGGATATTGCGCTTGATCGTCTGCGGAGTGATGCCGTGTTCTTCGTTATAGGCCTGCTGCTTGGCGCGGCGGCGGTCGGTTTCGGCGATCGCGCGCTCCATGCTGCCGGTCATGCGGTCGGCATACAGGATCACCCGGCCATCCACGTTGCGCGCGGCGCGGCCGATGGTCTGGATCAGCGAGGTTTCGCTGCGCAGGAAGCCTTCCTTGTCGGCATCGAGAATGCAGACGAGGCCGCATTCGGGAATATCCAGGCCCTCGCGCAGCAGGTTGATGCCCACGAGCACGTCATAGACGCCCAGCCGCAAGTCGCGGATCAGCTCGATGCGCTCCAGCGTCTCCACGTCGGAGTGCATGTAGCGGACTTTCAGCCCTGCCTCGTGCATGAACTCTGTCAAGTCCTCGGCCATGCGCTTGGTCAGGGTGGTGACGAGCGTGCGATAGCCTTGCTGGGCGGTCAGCTTGCACTCGTTGATGCAGTCCTGCACCTGGTCCTCGACGGGGCGGATCAGCACTGGCGGGTCGATCAGGCCAGTGGGGCGGATGACCTGCTCGGCAAACACGCCGCCTGCCTGCTCCATTTCCCATTGCGCTGGCGTGGCCGAAACCGCGATCGTCTGCGGGCGCATCGCGTCCCACTCGTTGAAGCGCAAGGGCCGGTTGTCGATGCAACTGGGCAGGCGGAAACCATACTCCGCCAGCGTCAGCTTGCGACGGTGGTCCCCGCGCGCCATCGCGCCGATCTGCGGCACGGTCTGGTGGCTTTCATCGAGGAACAGCAGGCAGTTGTCGGGCAGGTATTCGAACAGCGTCGGCGGAGGCTCGCCTGGCAGGCGGCCGGTCAGAAAGCGGCTGTAGTTCTCGATCCCTGCACACGAACCGGTGGCAGCGATCATTTCCAGATCGAAATTGGTCCTCTGCTCAAGCCGCTGCGCTTCGAGCAGCTTGCCTTCCTCGACCAGCTCCTTGAGTCGCTCGGTCAGTTCGAAGCGGATAGCCTGCGCCGCCTGCTGCATCGTCGGCCCCGGCGTCACGTAATGCGAGTTCGCATAGACGCGCACGTTGTTCAGCTTCGCGCCGCTCTTCCCGGTCAGCGGATCAAACTCGACGATCTCCTCCACCTCGTCGCCGAAGAAGCTGATCCGCCACGCGGTATCGTCATAATGCGAAGGGAAGATCTCAAGATTGTCGCCGCGCACGCGGAAGTTGCCGCGCGCAAAGCCGGCATCGTTACGCTTGTACTGCAGCGCCACCAGCTTGCGGATGATCTCGCCGCTGTCGACCGTCTGCCCGACCTTCAGGTCGAAGATCATCGCCGAGTACGTCTCGACCGAGCCGATGCCGTAGATGCACGAAACCGAAGCCACGATGATCACGTCATCGCGTTCAAGCAAGGACCGCGTGGCCGAATGGCGCATCCGGTCAATCGCCTCGTTGGTCGAGCTTTCCTTCTCGATATAGGTGTCCGAACGGGGCACGTAGGCCTCGGGCTGGTAATAGTCGTAGTATGAGACGAAGTACTCGACCGCGTTTTCCGGGAAGAAGCTCTTCATCTCGCCATAGAGCTGGGCGGCGAGGATCTTGTTGGGCGCCAGGATCAGGGCGGGGCGCTGCAGTTCCTCGATGACCTTGGCCATGGTGAAGGTCTTGCCCGAACCGGTGACGCCAAGCAGCACCTGCGTCTGGTCGCCATCGCGCGCGGCAGCGACAAGGTCTGCAATCGCGGTGGGCTGGTCGCCGGCAGGCTGGTAGTCGGACACTACCTTGAAACGCTTGCCGCCTTCCACCTTGTCGGGGCGCTGCGGCTTGTGCGGCACAAAAGTGCCCGAGGTGTCGGGCTCTTCGAGTCCCCTGCGAATAACGAGTTCGGCCATCGCCCGAATATGGGGAACAAACCGCGCCCATACAACCGTGCCCGGAAGAGTCTCTGGCAGGGTGACGCGGCGCACTGGCGCTTTTCCGGCAGGGTGTTAGCCTGCGTGCCGGAACGAGAGAGGACGAGACCCGATGCGTGCTGCAATTGCCCTGATCCCGCTTGCCCTGCTTGCCGCCTGCAACGATGCCGGCACCGTCGACAAGAAGAACGCCAGCACTGCCGAGGTGGCCAAGTCCGTGGCCGATGCGGGCATGAAGCTCAATCCCGGTCGCTGGGAATTGACCATGCAGTTCAAGAAGTTCGAGGTGGAAGACATGCCGCCCGAGGCCAGGGCCATGATGCAGAAGATGCTCGGCGAGACCAGGACCTTCGCCTCCTGCCTGACCAAGGAAGAGGCCGAAAAGCCCGATGGCAAGTTCTTCGGCCAGCAGGGCGAGGACTGCAAGTACGACACGTTCACCATGGGGAACGGCAAGATCGACGCCACCATGACCTGCAAGGGCACGGGCGAGGATGCCGGCAACATGGCAAAGATGACCCTCGCCGGAACCTACAGCCCCGACACTTACGACATGACCATGGACATGAACGGCACTGCCCCCAACGGCAAGGCCATGGTCATGCAAATGGCTCTCACCTCAAAGCACAAGGGCGAATGCAAGGGTGACGAGCAGGGCTGACCGCTCGACCGGCATGGCGGGTAATTACGCTGTCGCGCGCAGGTGCTCGGCGATCCACCATGCCACGAAACTGCAGTATGAAGGCCAGCACGTCAGCCCGATTCGCGCATCCTGCGTCGCGATCTCGGGCCTGTTCCAATCGTCTCGCTCGACTGCATAAATCCGCTTGTCCTGCTTCCAGTAGACGTACCAACGCCCTTGCGGGTCGGCATAGTCCGACCGGTCCTCGCTCCCGGCAATGGCAATGAAATTCGGATGCAGGTCGAACTCGCCGACCAGCAACTCCGTCCAGCCCTTCAATGTGGTCGCCGAACCGGGCAGCGGGTCGCACAGGGAGATGTGGGTGCTGCCATTGGGAATGCAGTCCATCCGGTAGGCGCGCATGAGATCCAGCGATGCCGGGTCATTGCTCCATCCGAGCGCGGCCAACTCGCCGGAAACCTTGCTACGCGCTTTCGCCGGACGGCGGGCATCCGTGGGATAGTCCTCAAACTGCGGCATGCCCGCCAAGGCGGAATCGATGAACCTGCGCGCCTCGGCCGCGTCGACAATCACGCCGCTTTGCACATCCTGATGCGGCACAGGCGCCGCGCTGACATTGAGATAACCATCCGGCTCCCGCGTTGTCCGCGCTTGTGAACCCACTACGTCGGTCGCAGGCCAGCTATGCCTATAGGTTCCCTCCCACCCGATCCGCTTCAGTACGGCGGCGAAGATGAAGTCGATGATCAGGTCGTTGTCGCGATAGCCCGCCAGAAGGTCAGTATCGACCGTGCGCTTTGCCCGTCCGGTGAACATTGCCTCGTGCGCCGTGAACATCTCGGTTGTCGAGGCAAATCCGCCGGTCAGCGCCTTCACGTGAAACCCGAACTCCTCCAGCCGGTATCGCGGGTGCCGCTTGCGGGTCCATGCATCGCAAGCCGCACTCCATGCCCCCATGTCGAACGGCGCATCGTCAAGACAGCGGTCTAGCAAGGTGTTGATGAACCACGGCTCGTAGCAGTGCTCTTTTCCGCCCTCGGTGGAAAAGACTTCGTCCGTGCTCTCCAGCAGACAGGCCGCCGCCTTGGCATTTTCGATGCCGTCATAGGCCCTTGCCGGTTGGCCATGCTCGGCCATTGCCCGCAACAGCCGCCGGTGCCGTTCCAGCGATTGGCGCATGTAGCTCTCGGCCCGGTCCAGATCCCCTTGACCCCAGTAGAGATTGGCGAGCTGGAAGCAGTCCTTAACCTGACTACCAAGGTTCCACAGAGCCAGATGCAACGGCCCATCGACAAGCTGCTGCTCGACGAACGCCAGAAAGTTGACGCCGCCAAAAGCGTCTTTGGGCGCCTCCAGCTGGTCGTGCTTCACCGTCAACAGATAGTCGATGCGGCTCTGGCTAGGTGCCGGAGGCCGCTTGCGCCGGAAAAGATCGAAAAGCCCCATGGGGCGAGATTAATCGTATCGCCACTCGGCTGCAATGCAGGCGCAAGCTACGTCCGCAGGCTCAGAAATCAATCGCGATCCCGTTCTTTTCCCAGTCGCCGAAGCGTGTGGGATCAAGGCCATCGGGATCGTCGCCGCGCTCAATAGCCT
>NZ_LSIA01000174.1:0-202 GCF_001556015.1 Novosphingobium sp. CCH12-A3
CCAGCGGCACCTCAGTCTGCACCGGAAATTACACCACGACCGCGGACGCTAACAATGAAATCACCATCGACACCGAAACTCCATCGGTTTTTGCGGGTGTCCAGCTTCCCGAGAATATGCCAGCTGCCGTGCTTGCATCCAGGACGATTGACGTGCTCCCCTGATTGTTACCGGTCAGAGGTAGAGTCTCGCTCCTTCATGA
>NZ_LSIA01000175.1:0-24768 GCF_001556015.1 Novosphingobium sp. CCH12-A3
CCCGCGGGTTCCTGCACTGGAGGCTTTCGTACGCAAGCGCCCGAAACCCTTCACAAGATGCGTCGTTCGCCGGTCGCGCTTTCAACGACAGCTTCTGCCAAAACCTGCCGCTCGGTCGCCGTGAAACCGTCTGGCAGCAATGCGCCCTAAATTCGGACGTTCGGCCTTGTAGCCGACGATCCCGAAAGCCGCCATTCGTTTCGCCAGCGCTCAACTGGTTCAGACCCGACATTGCGCTCACGGCCCAACAGGCGTGGCCACCATTATTTTCGGAGTGCAGCAATCAGGGCGTCCCGAGCCATGGCCACGCGCGGGTGTCGCAGCGATGAGCGTGCCCAGACGAGGTAGTAAGCGTTGCGCGGCACCGTGACCGGGGCGGGTATCTCGATCAGCGTGCAGGCAGCGCGTTCGCTGCGGGTGAGATAGCCGGGCATCACCGTCCAGCCGAGACCCGCGCACAATCCCGACCGTAGCACCCTCAGATCGGGCGCGGTCAACGCGGGCTGGCTCGTCAGCTCGATCTGGTTTGCATGGAGCCAGGTACGCAGCAGCGGTCGGTCGAGGTCGTAGGCGAGGTGGGCCGTCCGGTTGAGCCCGTCGGCAAGCGGCAATTCGGCAATCCGCATGGCCACGGCGGGCGAGGCTACGGCGCGCAGGTGCTCTTCGCCCAGCGCATGAAAGGCCAACCGCGGATCTTCGGGCTGCGAGGCGGTGACGGCTAGGTGCACCTTGTCTTCGAGCAGCAAGGCATAGAGCGCCTCGCGCCCGCCGATATGCAGGCGCAGGTCTAGCCCCGCATCCAGCAGCGGCGCCAGTCGGGGCGCAATCATCTCTCCCAGTAGGTCCGACGGCGCGGCGATGTGGACCGTGCCCGAGATGCGCGACGATCGGGCCCGCGCGCTGGCCAGTGCCGATTCCGCCGTGTCGAGGCTGCTTCCGATCGAAGCCGCGAGATCGTCGGCAATCGCTGTTGGTCGAACACCCCGCGAATGGCGATCGAACAAGGGACGGCCCAATTGCGCCTCGAGCGATGCGATGTGCTGCGACGCAGCCGGTTGGGTGATGCCGATTGCCCGGGCCGCCTCGCTCAGTGAACGACGGCGGTAGACTTCGACGAAGGTGCGCAACTGCAGGAGGGACATTCCGGTTCCATAACCGGATTTATGGCCGTCCGCCATTCGCGCTGGATTTCATGATGCCGTTCCCTGCGTATCTAAGCCGCCGAAAGGAACGATCGAAGCAAAATCGCCGCCAATTGCTCCAAGCCCTCACCGCTGTCCTGGTGGCGGGCGCGGCGCCGGCGGGTGCGTTTGCTCGTGTTCCCGACATCACTAGAAAAGGACAACTGACGATGACCCGCATTCTCATGGTGGCCACCTCCGCCGACCGCATGACTCCCGGCACCGAACCGACGGGCGTCTGGCTCGAGGAACTTACCACCCCGTACTACGCGTTCCGCGATGCGGGCGCCGAGGTTACGCTGGCCTCGATCAAGGGTGGCGGCATCCCCGTCGACCAGCGTAGCGTCAACGCCGACGGCGAGAACGACGCTTCGGTCGAGCGCTATCTGAAGGACGAGGCCCTGAAGGCCGAGGTTGCCAGCACCCTTGTATTCACAAGCATCGATCCCGCCGGCTACGACGCGCTGTTCCTGCCGGGCGGCCACGGCACCATGTTCGATTACCCCGTCAGTGACGAACTGGCCCGCCTGGTCGAACGCTTCGACCGCGAAGGCAAGATCGTCGCCGCCGTCTGCCATGGACCGGCAGGGCTGGTCTCGGCGAAGAAGGCCGATGGCACGCCCTTCGTCGCCGGCCGCCGTGTCGCGGGCTTCACGGACAGCGAGGAACGCGCGGTCGGTCTCGATCAGGCGGTGCCGTTCCTCCTCGAAACGCGTCTCAAGGAACTCGGCGGCAAGCACGAGGGCGGCCCCGATTTTGCCCCCTTCGCCCTGCGCGACGCCAATCTGGTGACCGGCCAGAACCCCGCCAGCGCTACCCTCACCGCAGAGCTCGTGATGGAAGCCCTCAAGGACAAGGTCGCCTGATCATGCGCTATCTCCACACCATGCTGCGCGTCGCCGATCCCGAGGCAGCGATCCGGTTCTTCACGCTGCTGGGTCTCAAGGAGACCCGGCGCATGGAGAACCAGGCCGGGCGTTACACGCTGATCTACCTTGCCGCCGACGAGGATTTCCGCGGCGACGGCGAGCAGGGCGATGCCGAGGTCGAACTGACGTACAACTGGCCGCCCGAGGACGGCAGCGCTGCCGAGACTTACACGGGGGGCAGAAACTTCGGCCATCTCGCCTACGGGGTCGACGACATCTACGAGACGTGCGCGCGGCTGCAAGCGGGCGGCGTGACGATCAATCGCCCCCCGCGCGACGGATACATGGCGTTCGTCCGCTCGCCGGACGGGATCTCGATCGAACTGCTCCAAAAAGGCGAACACATAGCCCCGGCCGAACCCTGGGCCTCCATGCCCAACACGGGCGCATGGTGATGGCGCGCCTGTTCGAACCGCTCGAGGTCGCGGGGCTGCGGCTTGCCAACCGCATCGTTATCGCGCCGATGTGCCAGTATTCTGCCGAGGACGGCGCGATGACCGATTGGCACCGGATGCATCTCGGCCAGTTGGCGCTGTCGGGCGCGGGCGCGCTGACGATAGAGGCGACCGCTGTCAGCCCCGAAGGTCGCATCACCTACGGTGACGTCGGCCTGTACGATGACCGTACCGAAGCGGCGATGCGAAGCGTGCTAGAAAGCGTCCGTCAGTGGTCGGACATGCCGCTCGTCATCCAGCTGGCCCATGCCGGCCGCAAGGCGAGCAGCGCCAAGCCGTGGCACGGCGGAGCGCAGCTTCCCCCCGATACGCAGAACGGCTGGCAGACCGTGGCACCCAGCGCCGTTCCCTTCGCGCCCGCCGACCATCCCCCTGTCGAACTGGACACGGCAGGGCTTGCCCGCATCCGCGAAGCCTTCGCCGATGCCGCCCGGCGCGCCGGCAGGCTCGGCATCGAAGCCGTCCAGATCCACGCCGCGCATGGCTATCTGCTTCACGAGTTTCTTTCGGCGATCTCCAACCGGCGCGGCGACGAATACGGCGGCAGCCTCGACAACCGGATGCGGTTCCCGCTGGAAGTGTTCGATGCCGTGCGCGAATCGTTTCCGGCCGACCGCCCGGTGACCGTTCGCGTTTCCGGGACTGACTGGGTTGAAGGCGGCTGGACAGCGGAAGAAACCGCAAGGTTTGCGCAGGAACTGGAGCGGCGCGGTTGCGCGGCGATCCACGTCTCCGGCGGCGGGCTCGACCCGCGCCAGCAGATCCCGGTCGGCCCCGGCTATCAGGTACCGCTGGCCCGCACGGTCAAGGACGCGGTCGCTATGCCTGTAATCGCTGTCGGCTTGATCACCGATCCGCACCAGGCGGAGCGCATCCTAGAAGACGGGCATGCCGACGCCATAGCGATTGCCCGCGCTGCGCTGTGGGATCCGCGTTGGCCCTGGCACGCCGCCGCCGCGCTTGGTGCATCGGTCAAGGCGCCCCCGCAATATTTCCGGTCCGAGCCTCACGAAGTGGGCCGCATTCTCAAGGAAATGACGCCATGAAAGTCTCCGTCAAACTGCTTCTGGCCGCTGGCGCTGCCCTCTCGCTTGCCGCCTGCGCGACGACCCGGGAGGGTGCATCCGCGCCCCGGATCGAACAGGTCGCGACCTTCGATGGCGCGATGCCGACTGGCGTGACCGTCGCCCCCAACGGGCGCATCTTCGTCAACTTCCCGCAATGGGGCGACAACGCGCCGTTCACGGTTGCCGAGCTGGTCGACGGCAAGGCGGTGCCTTATCCCGACGCCGCGACCAACCGGCCCGATCCGGCCGACCCGGCGGGGCATTTCATCTCGGTGCAGAGCGTGGTGGCAGACGGCGCCGATCGCCTGTGGGTGCTCGACACAGCGGCGCCCAAATTCTCTCAACCACGGGCCGGCGGTGCAAAGCTGGTGGCGATCGATCTTGCGACCAACCGGGTGGTGAAGACGATCGTCCTGCCGCCCAGCGTGGTGCTGCCCACGACCTACCTCAACGACGTGCGCTTCGATCTGCGGCAGGGTGCTGAGGGCGTCGCCTATATCACCGACAGCAGCAACGCCGGTGTCGGCGGCATCATCGTCGTCGATATCGCCAGCGGGCGTGCGATCCGGCGACTGTCGAACCATGAGACGACCAACCCCGAGCCCGGCTTCACCCCGGTTGTCGACGGCGCGGTGCTCATGAACCGCCCGGCCGACGGCCCCGCGACGCCGGTCGAGATCGCCAGCGACGCAATTGCGCTCAGCGCCGACGGCAGCCTGCTGTATTACGGTCCGCTGTCGGGCCGCACGCTGCACGCGGTGCCCACGGCGTTGCTGCGCGATCCCGCGGTGTCCGAGGATGAGTTGGGCCGCGCGGTCCGCAGCTTGGGGCGCAAAGGCGCTTCGGACGGGATTGCCGAAGACGACCGGGGCCGCGTGTTCGCCGGCGATTACGAGAACAACGCAATCCGCGTGCTCGAACAAGGCCGCTGGACGATGGTGGTCAGCGACCCCCGCATCAGCTGGCCCGACACACTGTCGATCGGCATGGACGGCTATCTCTACTTCACCGCCAACCAGCTCCACCGCCAGCCCGGCTTCCACGGCGGGCAAGACCTGCGCCGCAAGCCCTACGAGCTGCTCCGCATCAAGGTGGGCGCCGGGCCCGTCCTCTTGCGCTCGCAGTGATCCCATCAGGCCGGGCAGGCCCGCGCTGGGCCGCGATCCGGCGAAAAATCAACAACTGACTTGAAGGAATACAGTCATGACCAAGGGTATCGAGGGCAAGGTCGTTCTTATTACCGGCGGCAGTAGCGGCATCGGCGCGGAAACCGCGCGTCTTCTCGCGGAGCGCGGCGCCAAGGTGGCCATCGCCGCGCGGCGCAAGGACAGGCTCGACGAGGTCGTCGCGGACATCGCCGCAAATGGCGGCACGGCACGTAGCTACGCGCTGGACGTGACCGACAAATCGGCGGTCCAGTCCGTTGTCGCCGCAATCATTGCCGACTTCGGCCGCCTCGACGTGCTGATCAACAATGCCGGGCTGATGCCGATCCGTCCGATGGCCGAGGTCAACACCGACGAGTGGGACCAGATGATCGACGTCAATCTGAAGGGTACGCTCTACGGCATCGCGGCGGCCCTTCCCGGTTTTCTCGAGCAGGGCAGCGGTCACATCATCAACTTGAGCTCGGTTGCGGGCATCAAGGTCTTCGCACCGGGCGGCACGGTCTACTCCGGCACCAAGTTCGCCGTCAGCGCGATCAGCGAGGGCTTGCGCCACGAGGTGGGGGAGAAGGTCCGGGTCACATCAATCGAGCCAGGAGCTGTCGAAAGCGATTTGAAGTTCACGACCTCCGGCACGGCTGCCGAGACGGTGCTGGACTTCTACAAGCAGGCCATCCCGGCGGCATCGGTGGCGCGTGCTATCGCGTTCGCTGTCGAACAACCTGATGACGTCGACGTCAACGCGATCGTCATCCGGCCGACCGCACAGGAGTTCTGATTTCGACGAGGAGGCGGGGCCGCGTGTGCTCCGCCTCATAGGAAACATACCGGCCCGCTCGTCCGTTACCTTGCCGAATAATATCTGTCCGTTTCACTTGAGGAATAAATTATGCCCAAACTTGCCCTGTATGTACCGCTGAAGGCCAAGCCCGGAAAAGAGCGCGATGTCGCCGATTTCCTGACCTCGGCATTGCCGCTCGTTCAAGCTGAGGCGGGCACTCTGACCTGGTATGCGATCGAGGAAGGTCCCGGTGCGTACGCGATCTTCGATACGTTCGACACTGAGGAGGATCGGCAGGCCCATCTTGACGGCAAGGTTGCCGCCGCACTGATGGACAAGGCAGAAGAACTGTTTTCCGAACCGCCGCAGATTCACAAGTTCACCCTGCTGGCCGCGAAATAGCGGAGCGGTCGGCACCCTAAGCTGCCGCTTAACTGCAGGGTAAGGCTCGTGTTGAGTAGCCCCTAGGCGGCGTGGACAAATTCCACGTCGCCCTCGCGCTGAGCTATGACTGCGGCGTTTGCCGAAATCGCCGTTTGATTTAGAATAGCAAGATGCATTTCCGAACGCTCCGCATTGACGTGTCCGCCCGCGTGATTGGCGTGTGGGCGCTGGCGCTGGCGCTACCCGGTCTAATGTTTGGCTCTCTCATCGTTGTGATAGCTACATTCTCTGTACCCTTTTTGATTGCTGCCACTGTCCTTTCCCTCTGGTTTGGGGCCTCGATCCTGCGTCGCCCGATACCTTGGTGTCTGGCAGCGATAGCCGTTCCGCTATTTGGCGGCTGCGTGATTTTTGGTCGGGCAGGTTTGTTGTCTCTGGTCATAGCCGTGCCAGCAGCCTGCTATTTCGTTGCGTCGCTTCGCATCATTCCACCGACACAAAGATACCAGATTGACGTAGCCTCCAGCCGCTGATTCAAGGCTGCTTTTTGGAGGCAGGCTTGAGCAGGGGTGATCTCACTGAGGCGGAATGGCGCGTTCTGAAGGGCTTGCTGCCAATCGAGCCTGAGAACCGTAGCCGAGGCAGGCCGCCTGAGCAGAACCGCTCCATCATCAACGGCATTCTCTGGCGGCTCCGCTGCTGAGCGCCATGGCGCGATGTCCCGCCCAAGTATGGCAGTTGGAACACCATCTATCGCCGGTTCCGGCGGTGGAGTGAAGCCGGAGTCTGGGAGGCCGTTGCCGTAACGTTGGCCGAGATCATGGCCGACAGCGGCCTTTACAGCATCGACAGCAGGACAGTCCGCGCCCACGTTTCGGCCGCGGGCGGAAAAGGGGGACTCATCGACGCGCTCTTGGCCGCTCGCGGGGCGGGTTCACCAGTAAACTTCACTGTCTGGCTGATGCCCTTGGACGGCCAATCGCCTTCCACCTGACGGGCGGCGAGGCGGCAGATTGCAAGGCGTATGATGATTTGATCGACCTGCCTGAGCAGGCACCCGACGCATTCCTTGCCGATAAAGGCTACGATGCGGATGCCATCCGCACCGATCTTGCCGAACGAAAGATCAAGGCCGTCATCCCTGGCCGGTCAAACCGCCGTGTGAAGATCGAGTATGATCGAGCGCTCTACAAACAGCGCAATCGGATCGAGCGCATGTTCGGCCAACTCAAGATCAACCGCGCCATCGCCACCCGCTACGACCAGCTTGCCAACAGCTTCCTCGGCATGGTCCATCTCGCCACCGCAAGATACTGGCTCAAATTTGTCCACGCCGCCTAGTTTTCTGGGCGCCTTCTATCCTAATTTTGAGGACAGGAGACGACGATGGGAAGGGTAATTTCAGCGATGAGTTCAAGCGCGATGCGGTGGCCCAGATCACCGAGCGCGGGTATCCGGTGGCGGAGGTTTCACAGCGGCTCGGTGTCAGCCCGCACTCGTTGTATGCCTGGAAGCGTCAGCTTGCGGATGTGTTGTCAGGCGATGCCAGCAAGGATGCCCAGATCCGCCAGTTGAAGCGCGAGCTGGCCCGGGTGACCGAGGAGCGCGACATTCTAAAAAAAGGCCACCGAGGTTTTGGCTCGAGATGCAAAGTGAGATAAGCGTTCATTGCCGAGCATCGCGATCGTTTTGGCGTGCGAGCCATGTGCCGGTGCCTCGCTGTGCAACCCAGTGGCAACTATGCCTGGCAAAAGAACCCTCTGAGCCAGCGGGCTCGGGAAGAGGTCCGGCAGACCGATCTGCTCCGCAAAGCCTGGAACGACAGCGGCAAGGTCTATGGCTACGCAAGCTGCATGATGACCTGCTGGATCACGGCGAGACTTGCTGCCCGAACCGCGTTGCCCGCTTGACCAGGCTGGCGGGCATCAGAGCCCAGGTCGGCTACAAGCGCAGGCCCGGCAGCTACGGCGGCAAGCCGTCCTCGGTGGTCGACAACACGCTAGATCGGCAGTTCGATGTTGCTGCGCCAGGACGTGTTCGATTACATCGAGATGTTCTACAACCCGGTGCGCAAGCAGGTCAGGAACGGGATGCTGTCGCCCGTCGAGTTCGAACGGCAGCAGATTGTGAAAGCGGAAGGCGTCTAGAAAACTAGGGGCTACTCAGTTCACTATCGCGCCGGCGCCTGCTTCCATCATGTGCGGCATCATCCCCATGCAGCCCAGGAAGGTTCCGTCGAGATTGACCGAACATACCCGGCGGCAATCGGCATAGGTGGTCTGGAGCTAACCTTGGACCACATCGCCTTCGATGACTGCGGCGTTGACCAGGACATCGATCCGCCCCTCATCATCCAGAGCGGTTTGTGCGACCTGCGCCCAGGCGCTTCCGTCGCTGACGTCGTGACGAATAAAGCGGGCGCCGATCGCTTCGGCCAATCTCCGTCCCGCGTTGTCCGCGATGTCTGTCATCACGACTGTCGCGCCCTCGCTCGCAAGCCGCGCCGCGGTTGCGCCGCCGAGCCCGCCGGCCGCGCCGGTGACGATCGCCACCTTGCCCTCGAACCGAGCCATTAGTCCTATCCCAGATTGAAGCCGCGGTAGTCGGCGGCGGCGATCTCGTCGCATGTGGCGCGGTAAGGTCCGCATCCGCCGACGTAAGGCATAAATACCTTGCGGCCATCGCGCGTACGCCCGTGATACCAGCTGTCGGCGCGCGGAAAGAGTGTTTGTTGCGCGATCTCGTGAACGTGATCCATCCAGTCGCGCTCGGCCTCTTCGGTCGCTTCAATGGTAGCCTTGCCCGATGCCCGCATGTCCGTGAGACAGCGCGCGATCCACTCGACGTGCTGTTCGATCGAAACGACAACGTTGCTGAGCACGGAGGGGCTGCCGGGGCCGGTTATCGTAAACAGATTGGGAAAGGCCGGTACTGCGAGACCCAGATAGGCGTGCGGCCCGTCGGCCCATTCCTCGCGGAGCGACTTGCCCTCAAGTCCCCTGATGTCGATTGCTTTTATTGCCCCGACGCAGGCATCGAACCCGGTGGCGAATACGACGACTTCGGCGGAATAGTGGTGGTCTGTCGTCCAAATGCCATACGCAGAAAACCCCGTCACGGGCTCCTCACGGACGTCAACCAAGGCGACGTTGGTTCGATTGATTGTCTCATAAAAGCCGATCTCCGAGCACATGCGTCGCGAACCGAGCGGGTAGCCCTGAGGAGTTATCTTGCGGACCTTGTCGGGATCATCGATAGTTTCGGCGATCTTTCGTCGGGCAAATTCAGCAGCGTGCGCATTGGACTCCTCGTCGACGAGCAAATCCTCATATGCGAGCAGCAACCCCGCGGTCCCTGCGTTCCATTGTTCGTTGAAGCGCTGCTCGCGTTTGTCGGGTGTGTCATCCTTAGCGGCGCCGGGACGCGGAACGTCGAAGAACCCGAGAAAACCCTGCCGCGCCGCCTCCCGCCGCGCCGGAAGGGTTGCTCGGCTCTGTCGCCATTCGTCCTCATTCAACGGACGGTTGTTCGCCGGAACGGCGAAGTTGGGCGTCCGCTGGAAAACGGTGAGTTGGCTCGCCTTCTGGGCGAGCGGAGGCGTAACCTGAATGCCTGAAGAGCCGGTGCCGAAGAGTGCGACTGCCTTGCCTTCGATGTCGACCCGGGCGTCCCATTTTGCGGTATGGAGGATCGCGCCTTTGAAATTCTCGATGCCCGGAAGCTCGGGCGTCTTGGGGGCGGACAGGGCGCCCGTGGCGAGAATCAGATGTTGCGAAAGGTAGCCATTGCCCTGGTCCGTATCGACCCGCCACAGCTTCATCGCGTCGTCCCACACGGCCGCCGTGACTTTTGTGTCGAACGTTATGTCTTTCTTCAAGTCGAACCGGTCGGCGACGTACTCGAGATACGTCAGGATCTCGGGCTGCGCTGCATAGCGCTCGCTCCAGCGCCATTCATTTTCGAGTTCGGAGGAAAACGAATATGAGTACTCGATGCTCGGCACGTCGCAGCGCGCACCGGGATAGCGATTCCAGTACCAGGTTCCGCCCACCCCGGAGCCCGCTTCCACCACATGTGCTTGGAAGCCTGCTTCGCGCAACTTGTGCAGCATGTAGAGACCGGCGAAACCGGCACCGACGACGATCACGTCGAACTGGCGCAGCCCACTCACTTGCCGCGCGCCTTGACCGAGCGGCGTAGAAATTGCCCTGCTTCTTCGATCGCCACGCGGCCTTCATCCAGTAGAAACGCGAATGCTTGCCATACGTGGATCATTTCCGGCCAGATATCGAGCCGCACTGACGTTCCCGCCGTACCGGCCCGTTCGGCGAGCTTGACCGCGTCTCCGAGCAGGATTTCCGCCGAGCCCACCTGGATCATCAGCGGCGGCAGACCTGACAGGTCGGCATGTACCGGAGAGGCCAGTGGGTGCGTTGCGTCGGTGCCTGCGAGGTACACCCGGGCCATCGCTTGCAGACCTGCGGCCGTTAACGATGGATCTGCGTCGGCTTTGCTCGTCATCGTCACACTGGCGCATGCGAGATCAACCCAGGGCGAAAGTAGGACCGCCGCTGCCGGTAGGGGAACCTGGTCATCACGCAGCTTTACGAGCGCGGAAACGGCAAGGCCGCCGCCTGCGGAGTCGCCACCGAAGACGATTCGGCGGTGATCGACCCCTTGATCCAGCAAAGCCCGATAGGCCGCCGTGGCATCTTCCACGGCCGCCGGAAATGGCTCCTCCGGGGCAAGCCGATAATCGACCGAGAATGTCTGAACGCCGGCCGCGCGGCCGAGGTCAGCTGCCAGCCCGCGATAGCCTCGCGCGCTCCCGGCGGCGAACGCTCCGCCGTGAAAGTAGAGAAGGGCGCCCTTGTTCGCTGGACTTGTCGGGCTGTGCAGCGTCCGCACGCCCCCCAGCTCGATTTCCGAAAATGTCAGGTCCTCGGAGACGGGCATCGACGCCAGCAGATCTTCGAAGTCCGCTCTGGCCTTGAGCGGGTCGCCCGAAAAGTCGGGGCCGCCTTGCCGCATGCCGGCGATGAGTTGTTGTAGGAGATCGTTCATGGTCTTCGACATCCCGGTCTTTGAAGAGGGGTGGCAAAGCCGCGGCGGTATCGCCGTGGCCCGAGGAAACGTGTCGCTATTCCGAACCGATCACCAGCACCGGCTTGATTACAAGGCCGCTTTCGCTCGCTTCTATCGCTTCGTTGATCCGCTCGAAGGGGAAAGTCTTAATCAGGCGCTCGTAGGGGAAGCGCCCCGCAAGATGGTGCTCGATTAGCTCGGTCAGGAAGCCCTCGCCGTTGCTGTCCCCGCCGAGAATGCCTTTCACTGTGCGTCCACCGCCCATAAACTGGGCTTCGTTGAATGTCAGGGTATCGGCCGGGCTGGAGGCGCCGACGATGCCGACGATACCCTTTGGTGCGAGCAGGCCCCACGCCTGCTCGATCACAGAGTTGATACCAGTGGTATCCAAGGCGTAGCCCAGTCCTTGGGGGCACAGCTCGCGGATACGGGCGGGCGCGTCGTCGGCCGCATTGAAGGAGTGGGTAGCGCCGAGTTCGCGCGCGAGGGCGAGGCGATCGCCGTTCACGTCCACGGCGATGATCGGATCGGATCCGGCGATCCTGGCAGCCATAATCGCCGCGATGCCGACGGTGCCGGTGCCGAACACTGCGATCGGCAGACCCGCACGCACTTCCATTGCGCGCAGCACGGCGCCAGCGCCGGTCATCAGGCCACAGCCGATCGGCGCGAGCCGTTCGAGGGGAATAGCGGCGGCGCTCACCGGAACTCTTACTACGTTGCGCTGGTGGGCGATGGCATAGGTCGCAAAAGCGGACTGGCCGAAGAAATTGGCGTTCATCGGCTCGCCCGCCAGGGTCATGCTGGGCGTTCCGTCGGCGCGCGTGCCGCACCAGTTGTGGGGGAAGAAGTTGTAACAATACGTCGGCGCCTCGGCGTCGCAGCTCGGGCACTCCCCGCAGGAATTGAAACTCATGATCACTCTGTCGCCCGGGGCGGCGGCGGTGACCGCGCTTCCCACGGCCTCGACGATCCCCGCGCCTTCGTGGCCCAGCACCACCGGTAGCGGCACCGGCAACTGTTCGTCGCGCACCGCGAGATCTGTGTGGCAGATACCGCAGGCAACAATTCGGACCAGCAGCTCGTCGGATCGTAGAGCGGCCAGTTCGACCGGCTCAATGGTAAAAGGACGGTCGTGGCCGCGGCAGATGGCGGCCCGCGCGAGAGTGGTCATGGGATCAACCTAGAACCTTGACGAGTGGTGTAAAAGCAAATGTACCGCCATTTCCATTCCGGTTAGCCGGCTGTCCGTCGTCAGAACATTTGGCGCAACTCGCGGCGTAGATTAGCGGAGTGCGGGCCTCGTCGCCTTCGACCCTGCCCAGCGAGAGCGGCGCCAAACGATGGACGCAGCGATCTTCGAGCGCGACCGGGCTTCCGTCCGTCTTCGCGTAGATCACGATCGGATCGCCAAGCAGAGTCGTGGCGATTATGCCCTTCTCTTCGAGTTCGCTCGTGTAGGCTGCGACATACCAGGCGTCGCGAAGTGTTTCAGATGGCGTCATTTTCGCTGCTCCATCCTCTGCCAGATTAGAACCGTAGCCGGGCGGTCAGATAATATTCGCGCGGCCGCGACCAGGTGACGCTGGTGGCACCGATGGCATCGACCTGCGTGCCGGTGATGATGTAACGGTTGTTGGTCAGATTCTGGACGCCGGCAACCAGTTCAAGCGCCTTGTCCTCACGCGTCCAGCGGATATTCGCACCGACCAGATTCTGCTCCCCCGAGAAGAGCAAAGGCGTGTTGACCGCATCGCGGGCCTGATTGCTCTTGTACGAATAGTCGCCGTGTACGGTGATCGTACCGCCTGCGGCTTCGAACAGGTCGATGTCCGCAGCCGCGCTTGCCGACCATTTGGGCGTGTTGACGAACGAATTGTTGAGACCGAAGCTCACATCCGGATCAAGCTTGGTATATTTCGCATCGATATAGCCAAGGCTAGCGGAGAGGCGAACGCGCTCGATCGGCACCGCCTGCAGTTCCGCTTCGAAACCCCGGATACGCGCCTCGCCCGCATTTTCGATGAAAGGCGAGATGCCGCGGACGACGGTAACCTGGAGGTCGGTATAGTCGGTCGAGAAGGCCGCGAGATTGAGCTGCAGGCGGCGATCGAGGAACTGCGACTTGAGACCGACTTCATAGGTCTTGGCCTCTTCCGGTCCGAAGCGCGGCGCGACGTTGCCGGGCGTCGGGATTGAAAGACGCGTGGTATAGCCGCCCGATTTGAACGCTTCGGCGAAGGAAGCATAGACCATGATGCGGTCGGTGATCCTGTACTCGGCGCCGACGCGCATCGAAAAATTATTATAGGTGTCGCGCTGCACGCCGAGCGGATAGATCCGCGTCGGATCGTTCGGATCGGGAAGTTGTCCGGGCGTGAAGAGCCCGAGCTTCAGCAGCGACAGGTTGAGGTCGGACTGACCGGCTTCGAAGACCTTCTTGTCCTTGGTATAACGGCCGCCGAGCGTGATGCTCAGCGCATCGGTGATGTTGAAGCTGTTGTGCGTGTAGATCGCATAGGACTTGTTGGTGTTGCGGTAGGGGCCGAAAAACTGCCCGAGGCCTTCAGAAATATAGGCATTCTCGAAATTGGAATTCTTCTCGTAGAAATAATAGGCGCCCACAACCGATTTCAGACGATTGTCGAAGGCATCAATCGTCAGTTGCAGTTCCTGCGAGAATTGCTTCTCCGCAAGTGCCGCCATCGTCGTCGCGATCATGATCGGCGAGCCGTCGAGATCGTTGGCGAGGAGCGAGTCAACCTTGCGATATCCGGTCGTCGACTTGAGCGCGATATCTTCCGACAGGCGAAGGTCGACAACGCCGGTTACCGACCAGGTTTCGACGTCCGACAGGTTGCCGCCATTGCCATAAGTCGTGTCGATGTTGTCGGTGATGAACTGATCGCCGAATACGAGGCGCGGATTCGCGTTGGCGAAATTATATCCGGCAAGCCCCGGCAGCGGTGCCGCGCCCGGCACGCCGCCGCCACGAGGACCGCAGATCGGCCCCAGAAAGGCGAGCGGACCACCGGGATTGAACACCAAACCAGGAGCCGAGATGCAGGTATTATATACCGCGGCATAGGTCGGCGCCGGAGCGAGCGGGTCCGTATCGGTTGCCACCAACGTGATTGGCGACGACTGCTCTTTCGACTTGGCATAGTCGCCGGCGATCTTGAGCGTCAGGTCGGGCGAGGCCTCCCAAAGCAGTTTGCCGCGAAACACGAAATTGTCGGTGCTGCCGCGCCGGTTCTCTTTGTTTCGCGGGATGATCCCGAAATTATACTCGTCGCTGACCCCCGTATCGCCGGGGAAGGGGATGATCTTCTGGTAGCCCTTCTGGCTGCGGCTCGAGAAGGAGAATTGCGAGCGCAGCGTGTCGGCAATCGGAATGTCGACGGTCCCGCGCAGTTCGAACCGATCGCGGCTGCCGTAAGTGGTCTCGCCGCGGAACGCGAACTCCTCGGCCGGATCGCGCGTAACAACGCTGATAGCACCGCCAATCGTGTTGCGTCCAAAAAGCGTGCCTTGCGGGCCCTTGAGGATTTCGATGCGCTCGATGTCGAGCAGGTCGACATTGGCGCCGATCGAGCGGGCCAGAATGACGCCATCGAGATAGACACCGACGCCCGGCTCGAGGCTCGAAGAAAGATCATTCTGCCCGATACCACGGATGAAGCCGGTCAGAATCTGCGACGACGAAACGATCGGCGCACTCGATTCCAGCTGCACGTTGGGCGCAAAGTTCGAGATTTCGGCGACCGACCTGACACCGCGCCCTTCGAGCGCATCCGACGTCACCGCCGTTATGGAAATCGGAACGTCCTGGAGGTTTTCAGAGCGCTTCTGGGCGGTGACTACAATGTCGGCAACGCCGACATTGTCCTGCGCGTCTTCGCCTTCGGTTTCCTGCGCTGCCGCCTGGCCGGTGAGCGACAGGCAAAGCGCCAGGGCCGCTCCCGACAGCCCGATATTCCGCCGCGTGGCTGCGTTGAAGTTAGCACGCATATTTGTCCTCCTGATCGTTTATGTTCTTGTTGGATATCCGCCCATCACTCGGCAACGTGCTGGATGTCGCCTGCGCCCGCGGCCTCGCCCGCGATGAGGGCGTCCATGACGCGGCGCGCCTGGACCGCAGCCGAATCCTGCGGCAGCAGCAGCGGGCGCATGTCCCAGAAGTTGCGGCCGGCCATTCTGTCCCTGACGGCCCGGACCATCGGCTCGTCCTCGGTTGAAAAGGCTTGCACGACGGCGGCTTCGATAGCCGCGGTCATGCCCGGAACATCTTCGTTGTAGTTCCGGAACATCTTCCAGAAATAGTAGGAGCTCCCCTCGGTCGAGGGCACGACGATCTGCACACTCGACAGAATCCGGCCGTCCTCTTTCCGGCCCCCTGTGGCGACGATGCCGGCGTCCATCGAAAAGACGCCCGGCGGATCCCAGCGCATGTTCGCCCAGTAGTCGACGATGTCGTCGGGACCTGCGGCCTCGGTCGCCTGGAAGACGAAAGCCGGCGGTGCTTCCGGCATCAAGCGGTTGGACTGGATGCGATTTCCGGTCTTCTTAACCGACGTGATGTCTTTGGTGCCCTGGGCCGCGCCAAGCGTCGCAGGATGAAGATAGGCCGCGTGGCTGAGATCGAGCAGATTGTCGACGATGAGGTCGATCGGCAGGTCCATCGTCATCATATGCGCGCCGGTGAACGCGTAGCTTGACTCGTGGAGTTCCGGAAAGCGCGGGATCGTCGAGATGTCCGCGGGTTCCCCCGCCCCCATCCAGACCCATACAAGCCCGTCGAGTTCGACGACGTGATAGCGGCGGAGGCGTGCTGCCTTCGGCGTCGCACCATTGCCATGAGGGTTATGGACACAAGCGCCGCCGGCATCGAAACGGAGCCCGTGATAGCCACATTGCACGACGTCATCGACGAGCGAGCCGAGATGCATGGGTGCAAAGCGATGCGGGCAGGTGTCGCTGAGCGCCGCCACGTCGCCGGAGAGCTGGCGATAGAGGACAAGATGGTCCCCCGCGATCGTCCGCGGCGTCAGGCTGCGTCCGATCTGTTCGGACCAGGCGACCGTGTACCAAAGTTCACGTGCAAAGGTCATGGCCGACCCACTCCTCTCCATGCCGACACGTTCTTCGGCGTATACCCGACTTCGCGTCGGATTGATGTTTTGTCTATTCCGACTTATGGCGACAGTAGAAATAGCTGTCAAGAGGTCGTATTGACGGCTCGTGGAATCCGACTAGAATTGGACGGATGCAGCATATGGGACGAGGAAGGGTTTGTCGGGAAAGCCAGCCGAAACCGCGCGCGCCGCTGAATATCAACCTCGAACGACGCGCTCAGATTGGTCAGGAGAAACGGGCCCGGACCCGCGCTGCGTTGCTCAATACCGCCTTTACCCTGCTCGGCCGCGAGAATGGACGAAACACGCGAATCGAAGAGATTTGCGGCGAGTCGGGCGTTTCTCGAGCCACATTCTACAATTATTTCAACAATATGGATGAGGTGTTCAGCGCCCTGTCCGACGAACTGAACCATGATTTCAACCGCGCCGTCACGCGAATCATCTCGGCGCTTCCGACCGCTGCGGAGCGCGCTAGCGCCGCTGTCCGCTATTATCTCGAGCGTGCCCTGCATGACCCTAAATGGGGTTGGGCCATGGTGAACATCAGCGCGGGTGGTCCAATCTTCGGCCAGGATACCTATGAGCACGCGCAGGCCACTGCCGGCGAAGGCATCGCGACCGGAGAATTCGAGATTCCGGGGCCGCACACCGGCCGCGACATCCAGCTCGGGACCACCCACGCCGCAATGATTACCCAGCTGCGCAACCAGCCGTCGCCGACATTCGCCGCATCGATCGCGCGTCATGTGCTGCTCGCCCTCGGCGTGCCCAAGGCGCGTGCAGATGAGGTCGTCGCGCAAGACCTGCCCGATCCGCTTCCCGGCGATTTCTGACCGCGCCTGCGGCGTCCGTCTGTCTAAAGCCTCAGCCAAAGCGTCAGCGCAATTGCGCCGGCGACGTTCGCCTGCGCCCGCATTTCCGGGCTTTCGCATCTATCGCTTGACGGACAGCCTTGCGATGAATTAGTCGTATTAGACATAACATCAATACGACTCATGGGGGAAGCTTCATGGCGACTGCGCCGCAATCGACCGGAATTGATCGCGCCGTAAGCGCGGATGATCGATGGAAACTACACGATCTCGTTAGCGAGCACTGGGCTCGCGTTGACCGAATTTCCTCAGGCTGCGCCTCCGAATTCTACGAGGCTGACGCGACGATGCGCATCGGGACCCTCGTCCGCGACGGCCAGACTTCGATCTCGGAATATTTCGCCGATCGGCGGAATCAGGAGGATGTATCGGGACGCCGTACCCGTCACGCCATCTCCGGCCTCTTCGTGAGCGCCACCGACGCGGATGCGTGCGCGCTGCGCTTCCTCGCGGTCGTTCATGCGGGGACCGGCGACCTGCCTTTTTCCTCGGGACCGCCGACAACGATCGCCGACTTCACCGCCAGCTGTCGCCGCCAGTGCGACGGTCGCTGGCTGATCACCGACATTCAGGCCGCCGTGATTTTCGTCGGTCCCGGCGCAGCCAGTCACGCAAAATAGGAGAAAGAATATGGCGAGTACCGCCGCTCAGAATGCCAAGGCCTATGTCGCTTGCGTTCCGCACGTTCCCATCATCTCGATGCAGGAACGCGAACAAAATCCGGGGCTGTGGCAGGCCTATGATGCTAGCGTCGCCGAGTTCGAAGCCTTCGATCCGGACGTGGTTATCGTGTTCGGCGGCGATCATTATTCGCATATCCATCTCAAGCTCGCCCCGACCTTCATGGTGGGGCACCTCGCCGAGGCGGGCGACGATTGCGGTGGAACCCCCGGCAAGCTCAACGTCCCCATGGACCTGTCGACAGGCCTCGCGGAGGCACTCATCGACGACGGCTTCGACATCGCGACCTCCTACGCGATGAAGGTCGATCACGGCTTTTCCAACGTTCTCGGCTTCTTCCTGCGCGGGGACATCGGCGCGAGGCCGGTTATTCCCGTCCACATCAACAGCCTCTCGAAACCGCGCCCGACGTTGAAGCGCTGTCGCCAGCTTGGCGAAGCGGTCGGCCGTTGGGCGCGCAACACCGGAAAGCGGGTCGCGTTTCTCGGATCGGGCGGGCTTTCGCACGAGACAGCCTTCATCTTCCCGCAATATGAGACCGCGCCGAACGAGGAAGTGCGCACCTTCATCGTCCATGGCGGCGGCGCTGGACCGATTTCGGATCAGCAATGGCACGGCGACATCGAGTCCGAGATGATCAAGCTTTCGGCCGACCTGGTCAGCGGCGAGTTCAAGGCACCCTGGATCAACAAGAAGTGGGACGAGAGCTTCCTGAAAACGCTCGAAGCCGGCGATCTTTCGGCCTTCGACAGCTGGACCGACAAAGATATTCTTGAAGCGGCGGGCTACGGGGGCGGGGAGGTCCGGATGTGGTTGGCCGCTGTCGCCGCCGGCCAGCAAGCGGGCGCACAGCCGCTCCGCGTCGACTACTATTCGGAAGACACTACTATCGCCGTCGGCGTCGGGGTCGCACATTCGCAGCTGGTAGCGGCCTGATGACCACCCCTCCGATCCTGCTCCTCCACGGTTGGGGCGGCTCCTTCGCCTCCTCGTTCGAGGCGCATGGATGGACCGCCGCCCCAGCGGCCGCCAACAGGACATTCATCCGGATGGATCTGCCCGGGCATGCCGATCCGGATGCGCCGCTGGATCCCGCTGCCTATGCCGACCTCGCGGCTTCGGTTGCCGCGAGGCTACCTCCCGAACCTGTCGACATCGTCGGCTATTCGCTCGGGGCGAAAATCGCGCTGGCACTAGCGATCGCAAGCCCGGACAAAGTGCGGCGGCTCGCCCTGTTCGGGATCGGCGACAATCTGTTTGCGCCTGAGCCGGCGGCAGATGTCATCGTAGAGGCGTTGGAGCGGGGCGTGACCGCCGATACACCCGCCCTCGCGAAGGGCTTGGTGGAAGATTCCCGAGCGAGCGGCTCAAACCCGCTGGCGCTTGCCGCCGTGCTTCGTCGTCGCCCCAATCCGGTTGTCGACGCGACTGCGCTTGCAGACCTCGCCTCGCGCACGATGCTGATCAACTCGTCCGACGACAGGGTAGCACAGCCGGACGAACGGCTCCGCATCGCAATGCCGGGCTTGACCTACGTCCAGCTGAACGGCCCGGGCCACGTCGCTCTGCCTGGCGATGCCGACGTGCGGCGGCTCAGTACAGAATTTCTCAGGGTCGATGCGCCGCATAGCGGCGACGTCCCCGATCGCAAATGAGAAATCAGGAGGATGTCCGTGGCCTTTATTCGTAATTGCTGGTACGGCGCAGGATGGGGCGAGGATATTTCGCGCGACTTTCTTTCGCGCATGATCCTCGGCGAGCAGATTCTTTTCTACCGAAAGGAAGATGGGACGCCCTGCGCGATGGCGGATCTGTGTCCGCACCGCTTCGTTCCGCTCAGCATGGGCAAGCTCGTCGGCGACACAGTAGAATGCCTGTACCACGGCCTCGCATTCGACTGCTCTGGCGCTTGCGTGAACAACCCGCATGGCAATGGACTTATACCAAGGACCGCGAAGGTGAAGACCTATCCGGTGGCGGAAAAATGGGGCCTCGTATGGATCTGGATGGGCGATCATGAGTTCGCCGATCCCGAGACTATCCCCGATTATCACTGGCTGACCGACCAGAAGTATCGGCAGGTCCATGGCACGATCAAGCTCGAAGCCAATTATCTGCTGGTGATGGACAATCTCACCGACCTCAGCCACGCGGGCTTTGTCCATGAGAAGACGCTCGAACCGCGGGAGATCGCGACGGCGAGCTATGAGGTAGCCGAGAAGGACGACCAAGTCTGGACGCGCCAATTCGTCCCGTCGATGCCCGTCCCGCCGCTCTTCACGATGGTCAAGGGCTTCACCGGCCAGATGGATCATTGGCTAGAGATGCGCTGCGACCCTCCCGGCTGCATGATCACCTTTTACGGCGTCACCGAGCCAGGCAAGACGCGCGAGGAAGGCTGGGGCACCTATAATCCCAATATCATCACCCCGGAAACCGAGTCGACCACCCATTATTTCTGGGCCATCGCGCGCGATTTCGACCTCGACGACGATGCGATGAGCGAGGCATTCGCCGAGGGCGCGGGTTATGCTTTCGAACATGAGGACCGGCCAGTCATCGAAGCGCAGCAACGCGTCCTAAACGGCCGCGAGCTGATGGATATGAAGCCGGTACTGCTCCAGAACGACCAAGGGTCGGGCCGCGCGCGGCGCATCATTGAACGGCGGCTGCGCGAAGCCGCGGCCGGTCCGGCAAAATCCATGGAGGTAGCAGAATGACCGACGCGTCCGAAATGCCGGTGCGAGCGCCGACGCTCTATAACTGGCAAGATATTCCGCGGGAATATGTTCGCCCTGGTATCGAGCGCGCCGGTCTGGGCGGCGAAGGCGTCGTTTGCCAGTTCGGCTGGGTCGAACCCGGCGCCGCCCTTCGGCCCCACAAGCATGATCATGAGCAGATCGTCATGATCCTCGAAGGGGACTGCATCTATCATGTGGGTGGCGTGCCGCACCAATGCACGCGCGGCAGCTTTGTGCGCGTCCCGGCCCACACTGAACATTATATCGAGGTTACCGGCACCGAAACGGTCCTGAACCTCGATATCTTTGCGCCGGTCCCGCCCGAATATGCGCATCTGCTCGATCATCAGCGTCCGGAATGGCGAGGGTGAGCAGGCGCGCGTCATTCCCCGAGCGACTGCGTGACAGGACGCCGCTGACTGGCGTCTTCCAGAAATTCCCGCACCATCAGGTGACGGAGATACTCGCGATGTCCGATCTCGACTTCGCAGTTCTGGATACCGAGCATGCGCCGTTCGACCCGAGCCAGGTCGACGGTTGCATGCTGGCGGGCATGGCGTGCGATTTTCCGCTCCTCGTCCGCATCGCCAGAACGGACGCCGACGCGGTGCTGAGTGCACTCGATATGGGCGCGACGGGTGTCTTCGTGCCGCATGTCGACACTCCGGCCAAAGCGGCGAACGCGGCGCGCTTCGCTCGCTATACAGGCGGTACCCGGGGGTTCTCCCCATCGACGCGTGCCGGTGGATATGGCAGTCGTGGCCTCAAACCCTATATGGATGCTGCCGATCGCAACGTGCTCGTGATCGCGCAGATCGAGGACGCGTCCGCGCTTGGGTGGCTGCCGGCGATTGCGGCGACCCCTGGTATCGACGCACTGTTCATCGGACGCGCAGACCTCGCGGCGTCCTTCGGTTGCGACTGGAGCGACCCGAAGCTCGACGAGGCGACAGCTCGCATCGCCCAAAGCGCGGCTGACGCCGGCATCGCTTGCGGCGCCTATCTCGCAGACCCTGCCCAGGCGGCGCGCTATCGCAGCATGGGCATTTCATTTCTCCTCGCCGGGTCGGATCAGGGTGCGCTTCGCCAGGACGCGAACCGGCTTGCCGCCGCGATGGCTCCCGACGAAGAATAGGGAACAAGATCATGAAGCGGGCCGAAAAGGTCATCATCACCTGCGCCGTCACGGGAAGCATCCATACGCCCTCGATGTCGCCGCATCTTCCCGTGACACCCGCCCAGATCGCGGCCGAAGCGGTCGCGGCGGCTGAGGCCGGTGCAGCGATGGTCCACCTCCATGCGCGCGACCCCGAGGACGGGCGCCCCGATCAGACCCCCGAGCGATTTCTGGAGTTCTTGCCCGCCATCAAGGCGCAGTCCGACGCGATCCTCAATATCACGACCGGGGGTGGCCTCGGCATGACCCTCGAACAGCGGTTGGCGCCGGCGCTCGCGTGCAAGCCCGAAGTTGCGTCCATGAACATGGGCTCGTTCAACTTCAACATCTCCGGTGCCGCGGGCAAGCGCACCGAGTTTCTGCACGATTGGGAACAGCCCTATCTCGAAGGGACGAAGGATCTGATCCTCTCAAACACGTTCAAACAAATCGACTATGGCATGCGGGAGATGGGTGCCAACGGCACACGCTTCGAGTTCGAATGTTACGACGTCGGCCATCTTTACAATCTGGCGCATTTTGCCGAGCAGAAGCTCGTTGAGCCGCCCTTCTTCGTCCAATGCGTCTTTGGGATTCTGGGCGGTATCGGCCCGGATCCGGAGAATCTCCTCCACATGCGCGCGACGGCTGACCGGCTGTTCGGCGACGACTATTATCTTTCCGTTCTCGCCGCCGGACGCCACCAGATGCCGTTCGTGACGATGAGCGCCATATTGGGCGGCAACGTGCGCGTCGGCCTCGAAGACAGCCTCTATGCCGGCAAGGGAAAGCTGGCGACGAGCAACGCGGAGCAGGTCGCGAAGATTCGGCGAATCCTTGAGGAATTGAGCCTTGAAATCGCAACGCCTGCCGAAGCACGCGCGATGCTAGCAACCAAAGGCCGCGACAATGTCGGCTTCTGACAGTCCGCTCGCGCTGAGCGTCGAGGATGGTGTGGCGACGCTCCGGCTGTCGCGGCCCGATGCGGGGAACGCAATCAACCTCGAAATGGCGGAAGCCTTGGCGGGGATCAGCGTGGAGGTTGCCGCGCGCGACGATATTCGCTGCGTATTGTTGACGGGTAGCGGGCGTTTTTTCTGCGTCGGCGGGGATATCGGCGCATTTCGTGCTGCTGGAGATGCAGTGCCGCAATTGCTCGAGAAGATTACCGCATCCCTGCACGATGCCATCGCCCATTTTGCTCGCATGCCCAAGCCCCTGGTCGTGGCGGTCAACGGCGCAGCCGCCGGCGCAGGCCTTAGCCTTGCGGCACTTGGTGACATCGTTATTTCGGCGCGCTCGGCGAGCTTCACCATGGCCTATACGGGCATCGGACTGACACCGCATGGCGGCGCAACCGCCATCCTCCCACGGCTGATCGGATTGCGGCGGACGCAGGAACTGGCGTACACCAACCGGCGGCTCGGCGCCGATGAGGCGGCGGCGATCGGCCTCGTCACCGAAGTCGTCGACGACATCGAACTCGAGGAAAAGGCCGCCGCGGTGGCTCAACGGCTTCGCAACGGCCCGGTATCGGCGTTCGCGAATATCCGCTCGCTCCTCATGTCGGGCCTGCCTCTTGAAGAGCAGATGGACCTCGAAGGCCGCACGATCTGCAACGCGGCGGGTTCGCCAGAGGGACGCGAGGGCATTTCCGCCTTCCTCGATAAGCGCCGCCCCGTCTTCAGCTAATATGCCCTCGTTCCGTTTTCGCTCCTGAAAGGCCACTCATGCACATCCTCTTTGTCGTAGCGCACCCAGAGCCAAACAGCTTCACAGGCGCCCTTCTCGAGAAGGCAAAGGCGGTTGCCGCGGAAGCGGGCGCCAGCTTCGAAGTGTCGGACCTCTATGCCGAGAAGTTCGATCCGGTCCTGGGTCGCGGCGACTTTTCGACGGTCTGGAATCCGGACTACTTCAGCGTTCAGGACGAACAGGCAGCTGCTGAGCGATCGGATGCATTCTCCGATGATATCGGCCGCGAGCAGGCGCGCGTCGCAAAGGCGAACCTGATCGTCTTTCTCTTCCCACTCTGGTGGGGTGGTCCGCCCGCGGTCGTCAAAGGCTGGTTCGATCGCGTCATGTCCTACGGCTTCGGCTATATGGACGGCGCGCGCTACGAACGGGGGCTGTTCCGGGGGCGGCATGCCATGCTCTGCATTCCGACCGGCGGCACGGCCGACCGCTTCACTGACGCTGGCACATACGGCTCGATCGAACGGGTCCTGTGGCCTTTGAAGCATTGTGCGCTGGCCTATATCGGTTTGACGCAGCTCGACGACTTCATTGCCTATGCGACCCCGCGAGTCGATGCAGCCCAGCGCGCCGCTTATCTGGAGGCCTGGGGAGCTCATCTTCGCGCTGGCGTTGACCGCGCGCGCCGCGAGGCTGCTCCGCAACCTCTGGTCCGTGGCCATGTCGGCGTCGCGCCGCTCGCCTTCGAACCGCATGTCACCAGTGCCTGACGGATGGCAGCCCGTCCGTGAGCGGCCCACGGCGGCGCGCCGTCGGTCTCACCAATAGAATGCGGAAACAGTCGAAACCCGACGATGTACTCTTGGCGAGCGGCTAATCTCCGGCATTCATGCAGACACGACTCGTCGAATATTAGCTTGCGCTGCACCGCGAACGCCATTTTGCGAGTCCGGCCGCTTGTTGCCACGTGTCGCAGCCGACCTTGTCGGCAGGCATTGCGATGTTCGAGACTCAGCTTGGCAAGCAGCTCGTTCACCGCGTCCGCTAATATGTCGGACTGACGCCCGAAGGCGAAGCGATCCTGCCGTGGGCACAGCAGCTCGTCGCCGCCGCAGAGGCGATGGGCCAGGTTTCGTGTACGGCGCGCGGTCCGCTCAAGGGCGAATTGCGGCTCGGAGCGATTCCTGCTTCGATGCCGGCTACAGGCTACCTCGTAGAAGCCGTGCGCGCCCGTTTTCCGGAGCTCAATGTAAAGCTGCGAGCACTGACCTCGCGGCTAATTGAGCGTGAGCTTTACTTTATCGGCTGGCATTGGGGCAGCCGAACCAAGAAGACTTGGTCAATCACCTCGCGAGGGGGAGTGACAATAAGATCGCCGCGATGAGCGAGCTGGACACCCGCAAAAACCGATGGAGTTTCGGTGTCGATGGTGATTCATTG
>NZ_LSIA01000176.1:0-20558 GCF_001556015.1 Novosphingobium sp. CCH12-A3
AACCCGTCGTCCCGGACTTGATCCGGGACTTGGCTTTTCTTCTTCAGCGCTGGGCCGCAAGGAGAAGCCAGACCCCCGTGTCGAGCACGGGGCGACGACCCAGTCCTCCCTGTTCTTCCGAAGGACAAACGGGGAGGTGGCATTCGCTGCAGCGAATGACGGAGGGGCTTCTTTCCCCCTCCACCACCCTTCGGGCGGTCCCCCTCCCCATTTGTGCTTCGCAAAAACGGGGAGGATTTTGTCTCACCCCCCAAACACCCCCTTCAACCACGCATCCATCACCGGCGTCGCAGGGTAGCCCGGCTCACCCAGCTTGCGGTTGATTTCGGCGTGGCCTTGCAGGCCGGTGCCGGGGAAGCTGCCGTATTCGACGTTCACGCCCGCCTTCTTCAGCGCTTCGCCGAGTTCCTGCGCCTGTGCCACGCCGTCCTTGCGCTGGACGTGGAGGAGGAGGAAGCGCGGGGCGTTGGGGGCGGCGGCGTGGAACACCGGGGATAGCGCCTTCTGGCGCGCGGGGTCGGTGCCGAAGGCCTGTTTGTAGGTATCGGCCATCAGGCGGCCGGCCTGCTCCATCTGCCTGGGCACGTCATAGGCCGCGCCATCGTTGGGCATCACGCCGTCGATGTCGGCGAAGGACAGGCCCGCCTTGCGCAAGTATTGCTTGTCCGTCCCGACCAGCGCGACGAGGTGCGCGCCCGCGCTGTGGCCGGTGATGACGACCTTGCTGCGATCGATGCCAAGCTTGTCCGCCCGCGTCAGCAGGTACGCCAGCGCCTGCGCCACGTCGCTCGCCTGCTGCTCGACCGTGGCGGCGGGCACGAGGCGATAGTTGATCGAGGCGAAGGCATAGCCCTGATCGCGCAAGTGGCCGGGCAGGGCATTGCCCATCGCGGTGTCCTTGCTCCCGCGCTTCCACCCGCCGCCGTGGACGTAGAGAACGAGCGGGACCTTGGGCTTGGGCGCGATGTCAATGGTAGCAGGAGCCCAGAAGTCCATGACCTGCAAGGGATCGGAGCCGTAGGCGAAAGTCTGCGCGCCCGGCGCACGCTCACGCTTTGCCGAACCTTCCGCACGCTGCTCCAGGCGCTTGGCGATGCGTTCGCGCAAACGCTCGCCAGGGCGGGCTTCCGCCAGCCCTGCGCCGAGAATGACCAGCGCCGCCGCGCCGGCGATCCATGTCCGCTTCATGCCGTGACCTCACCGTTTTCCCTTGCTGAGAAAACTGATGGGCCACGGCTTTATCTGCGATGAACCGCCAGATTCAGCAGGTGATCAGAAGCTGAAGCGGGCGCTCAAGCGAATGTCTCGCCCGAACAGCGGGGCAACATCCTTGAGGAAGCTGGTGTGGCGGCGCGCTTCCACATCGAAGATGTTGTTGGCCTGCAGCATCAGCGTGGTCTGCGATTGCGCGCCGAACGGCTTCCACGAAACGCTCGCGTTGACCATGGTCCAGGCCGGCGTTTCGGTTTCGAACGCGGCAATGCGGCGCTGCGCCGTGGCATGCTCCACCTCCAAGCGCCCGCCGATCACGCTGCCACTGGCTTCCAGTCCGCCAATCAGGCGCAGCGGGGGAATGCGTGGCACGGCCCCGCCCTGTTGACCATTGGCGCCCAGCACATCGGCGCGGGTGTAATCGACAAGGCCGGTCAGTTCGAAGCGGGTATCGCCCGCCTGAGCCACAGTAACCGCGCCTTCGGCCTCGAAGCCATAGAAGCGGGCGTCGGCCTGGGCATACTGGAACACCGGCAGTTCGTCCTCTTCCTCGCCCGTGGGGTTGAGGAAGATGTAGTTGTCGAAGCGGTTGATGAAGGCGGAAAGCTCGACGCGCCAGCCTTCGCCGCGTCCGCGCAGCACCGCTTCGCCGCCGATCTGCCGTTCCTTGCGGAAATCGGGATTGCCGATCTCGAAGGCGCGGGTGGCGGCGTGGGCACCGTTGGCGAACAGTTCTTCGGCGGAAGGCGCACGTTCGCTGCGGGCCCCGCTCAGGGCAAGGCGGAAGCCACTGCCGAGATCGACCGAACCACCCAGCGAGAGCGAGACCGAATCGAACGTCCTCTCCCGCCCGATTGCAGCGGACCTGACGGTCGCATGCTCGTAGCGCGCCCCCGCTTCCAGCTTCGCGACGCCGAGGTCGAACTCCTGAAGGGTGAACAGGCCGATCTGCCGTGTCTCGTTGGCGGGAATATAGGCCTCTTCGCCCACGGCATTGAAATTGCGGCTGAAGTACTGGAGGCCACTGGCACCCTGCCAGCCGTTGCGCTGTGCCTGCACCAGTTCGGCGCGCGCTTCCCAGCTCCTGTTGAAGAAGCTGGTGCCGATTTCCCCGGTCGATTCAATCTCGTCGTGGCGATAGTCAGCCCACCCGCCGCGCACCTTCAGCTCCTTGAACGCGCCGCCCAGCGGCACTGCGCCGCGCACGTCGACGCGGGTCTGCCGCATGTCGAGGGTGATGTCCTCATGGCCGTGGCCCTCGTGGTCGTCTTCGGCCAGCGCCGTGACACCCCCTTCTTCGCCGTGATCGTCGTGGTGGATTTCAAGGCTGTTGGGAATGCCGTAGCGATTTTCGAGATGGCTGACGGCAAAGCCGAAGTTCGCACCATTGCTGCCGACCCATCCGAGACCACCGGCCACGTCCCAGGTGCGCGCGGACGTGTTCTCGAGCCGCCCCCGCGTCTGCGCCTCATCGGCCACCTCGCCACCCTCTTCCGCCGCTTCCTCACGCAGATCCTTGCTGAACACGAAGCCACCGGTGCGGTAATTGCCCGATTCAAAGAAGCTGCCGTCCAGATGCGCCACAAACCCGCCACCCAGCGGCGCGTTTACCGAGGCTGCGACATTGCGCTCTTCGGCTGCCGAGGCGAGGCCGGCCACGGCGTCGACGTGCGGTCCTGACTGGGGCACCTCGCGCGGGATGCGCAGATCGCGCATGTTGACCACGCCACCGATCGCGCCCGATCCATAGAGCAGCGCAGCCGGGCCGCGCAGGATCTCGATGCGGTCGGCCAAGAGGGGATTGACCGCCACGGCATGGTCGACCGATGTGTTCGACACGTCGAAGCTGCCGATCCCGTCGGTCAGCACGCGCACCCGCTCGGAATCCAGCCCGCGCAGGATCGGGCGCGAAGCATTGGGGCCAAAGAAGGTGGAGGACACACCCGGCTGGCGGGCCAGCGTCTCCCCGATGGTCGAGCGCTGCTGCAACTGCAGATCGTCACCCTGAAGGACGGTTACTGCCGACGCCACAACGTCGCGCTTGCGTTCGAACGGGGCGCTGACGACGATCTGGATCGACGGCTGAGTGTGCCCGTCTGCCTGGTCATCAGCTGCAGGAGCAGAAGCCTGCTGCGCCACGGCGGGGACGGCGAATGCAACAGCGCAAATCGGTGAAGCGCTGAGGAAGAGAGCAGAAAGACGCATGGAATGTCCTTGCTGAATGCGACTGGCCACCCGCCCTTCGGGCTGCGGCGTTGGCGGCTCCATACAGGCGCCGCACGCATGTTACAACATAACATTACATGAATCCGCCACCCTTTTTCCAAGGAAGAACGAGAACGCTAGGCCGGTCGGACGAGCAGGCAGGTGCCGGATGCAGAGAACGCCACGTCGGCGGCAGCAGCGGCAAGGGCGCAATGGCCTACGTCCACTGCCTCGCCCGCTACCGCAACGGCGGCATCGACCGGGATGACAAGGCATGGACCGTCATACGCATTTTGCACATCGGCCGCAGGCTCGCCAATCACGCAATCGGCACGGAAATACTTGCCGCTGGCCAGCTTGCCCGGTTTCGACAGAACACCGTGGCGCCGTAGCGAGGGGTCGTGCGGCTCGCCCCGTGCAACCGCAACGCTCTGCTCAAGGTGCAATTCGCGAGGTCGGCCATAGTCGTAGAAACGATAGGTGATGTCGCTGTTCTGCTGGATTTCGATCAGGCTTATACCCGCCCCGATCGCGTGCACTGTGCCGGCGGGAATATAGAAGAAGTCCCCGCGCTGAACCGGATACCAGTCCATCAGCTCTTCGATGCTGCCATCGAGCGCTGCTGTGCGCAGCGCTTCGCCATCCAGATGCTGGCCAAAGCCGATGCCCAGCTTCGCGCCCGGCTCGGCATCAAGGATCAGCCAGCATTCCTCCTTGCCGCGATCCTGCTCGCCCAGCGCCCTCGCCTGCGCGTCGCTGGGATGCACCTGCACCGAAAGCTTGTCGCTGGTGAAGATGTACTTGATCAGGACCGATGGCAGTTCGGGCGGCGGCTCGAACCAGATTTCGCCAATGCTCTTGCCCGAGTAGGATTCGAAAGGCGGGGGCAGATCGTTCTTTCCCCAAGGTTTTTCGACTATCCGCCTCGGCAGCAATTTCACTGGTTCGCAGCTCCGGAAAGTTTGCCCACGCCTTGCGCACCTTCGGGCGTGCAGACGAGGACTTCGTCGCCATCGACGACGATCATGAGGTTCGACGCGCCCACCACCGAAACGCGGGGGCCATCACTCATAACGAGTACGTTGCTGCAATCCTTCAGTTCCGCCCGACCGCGGACGGCATTGCCCGCTTCATCGCGATCCTGCGCTTCGTGCAGGGCCTGCCAGTTGCCGATGTCGGACCATGCCATCTCAGCCGGGACCATCGCTGCGCGCGAAGTGTTTTCCATGACGGCATAGTCGACGGATTCGCTGGGCACCTTGGCAAAGGCTTCATGATCGGGATGAAAGCGCATGCCATCTTCCCGCCCTTTGGCCACGGCCTCGCGCACGGCCGACAGAATGTCGGGCCGATGTCGGCCGAGTTCCTCGAGGAAGGTGCCGACCCTGAATGCGAATATGCCCCCGTTCCAGGCATAGTCGCCGCTGCCGAGGAACTCGATCGCGCGGGCCAGATCGGGCTTTTCGACGAAGCGCTCGACGCGGCGACCGCCGGTGCCGTCGATCGCTTCCCCCTGCTTGAGATAACCGAAACCGGTCTCGGGCGCAGTGGGCACGATGCCGAAGGAAACGAGCCAGCCATCCTGCGCCAGTGCCGCCGCCTTGTGCGCGGAGGCCCGGAAGGCATCGCAATCACCGATATGATGGTCGCTGGGGCAGACCAGCATGATCGCGTCTTCCGGCAGGGTCAGCGCGGCAAGCGCGATCGCCGCCGCAGTGTTGCGCGCCTCCGGCTCGACAATGATGCGGGTATTGGCAGGATCAGGCAACTGCTGCTCGACATGATCGAGATGGGCGACACCGGTCACGACGACAGGATTGCCAAAGCCTTCCCCCACCGGGCAGCGCAGGACGGTTGCGCGAAACAGCGTCTCGTCGCCTACTAGCGGAAGGAATGGCTTTGGCCGCGCCTTGCGCGAGCGCGGCCAAAGACGGGTGCCGCTACCGCCGCACAGGATCACGGGAACTGTATTGGTCATGTGTTGCCTTGATCTGACTTGCTGCAGCGCAGCGAAGCACTGTTCTAGCGAGTTGCATCCATTCTTGCCAGCATCTCGCCAACCGATGTCGTAGCGAACCCCACGGCGCTGTCTGATATGCCATATGGCACAAGCAACTGATCCTCGACCAGCAGCGCACCGCAAGTATAGACTACGTTGGGAACATACCCGAAGCGATCGGCATCAATGGCTGTCAGCAATGGCTTGCTTGAGCGCGCGATGACTTTCGAAGGGTCATCACGATCGAGCAAGGCGCAGCCCAACGCGTACTTGCGCATCGCGCCCACACCGTGCGTCAGCAACAGCCAGCCGTGGTCGGTCAGTATCGGGCTGCCGCAGTTGCCGATCTGCACGAATTCCCAAGGGAATTCCGGCTCCATCAGCAGCACGCCATCATCGTCCCAGCGCTCCAGGCTGTCCGAGCGGAGCAGGAACAGGTTCTTGCCGTCCTGCCGGCCGACCATGCAATATTGCCCGCCCACCTTCTGCGGAAACAGCGCCATGCCCTTGTTCCGACCGGCGCGCCCGACGATGGGTTCAAGCAGGAAGGACCGGAAATCCCGCGTGCGCAGCAATTCGGACCTGATATCTGCTCCGGAATAGGCAGTGTAAGTGCCGATCCACTCGTAATCCCCACCGCCATGGTCAAAGCGGACAAGGCGGAGATCTTCCAGGCCGCCACGTTGCTGCTCGGTAACAGGAAAGATCACGCTGTTGGAAAGCGTGCTTTCTGAGTGCCGATGCAACGTGACGGCGCAATCGGCCCCTTGGCACACCGTCAGGCTGTCGTCCGGCAGCATGGCTGTTGCAAAATGGCTCTGCGGCCAGAGTTCGAAAGCGCCGTCGGGAAGGGCAATGCCTTCCCGGAAGACGATCGAACTGATGTGCCCCTCGCCCACGGCACGCAGGCTCATCACGAACCGGACTGCGCCATCGGTCATGCCCGACTGGTCGGGATGCGGCACGATGCTCGGGTTCATCAGGGCCGCAGCGGCATAAGTGTATTCGTGGCAGAAGTAGGCACCGATGAGCCGCTTGCGGCGGATCGACAGTTCCGAACCATCGAAGTTGAGCACCGCCTCCATCTGGCGATAGCGCTCCTCGAAAAGCTGTTCGGTCTGCCAGTGACGCTCCTCGAAATCGTGGAGCACGCGCGCGTACTCCTCATCTGCCTCCTTGTGGCCGAGCGAAAGGACATCGGCGACGAGCTTGCGCGCGCGCGCGCCAGAGCCGCCGGGCCCCTGCCAGCCAAGATGAAATGGACGAAGCACGACCCTGGAGGGATCGGCATGAAGTCGTTGTTCAAGCACCCGCAAGCTGTTGCGTACCCTTGCTGTTGATCTTCATGGCAATGGCATGGGGCGGAATAGGTTCCTGACGGATCGTTCCGGAACCCGGGCGCCGCGCAATATCGACCATGACGTAATGCGCAAGTTGGAACGCGAGGATGGACTCCGCACCGCAGTTGAGGTTGACCCCTTGCGGGGTCACGCCATCGCGGCAGCGGCCTGACACGATATCGCCAAGCACCTCGCCGCGGTCATTACCGCCCAGGAACCAGCGATAGGCGGTTTCCGCATGACGCAGCCATGTAATATCACCAGTTGCGGCATAGGCGGTCGCCGCCGCATCGACCGCAGCCCAGGCTTCCAGTGGCTGCTGGTCGAACGGCATGTTCTCATAAGGCCGACCGAAGGTTTCCGAACCCACCGGGCGGAAGTGCCCCTGCGCCGAAACCTGCTGCCGCGCAATGAAACGCAGCGAGGACAGGCCGGATTCCACCCAGTCAGCTCGCTCCAGAACCTGCCCCGCCCCGATCAGCGCCTGGGAAAGGCGCGGATTGTCATAGCTGAGCACGGCTTCGAACCAAGCCCAATCGGGGCGACGCGCTTCGTTGAGAAGGTTGGCAAGCAACTCGGCGCCGTGGCGAAGGCTGGTCAGCGCCTCGCCATGTGCAGGGTTGGCGCGCAAAGCCTCGATGCAGCCGAGCATCACGAACGCAACCGTGCGCGGGGCATCCATCGTGCAAACCGGAGCAAGCGCGATGTCGAACCACTGTGCTGCCCAGTGCCGAAGCCCTGCGTCGGGCGCATCGTTCATGGCCCGGCCCAGTGCCCAGACCGTTCGGCCATTGCTGTCGGCCGATCCGATCGGTTCACACCAGGTCCGGTCAAAGTTCATGAAGTTGCGAAAGGCGCGCGCGTCGGGATTCCAGGCGTGCTGGATGAACGAGGCATAGACCATGGCCCAGCGCTGCCGTTCTGCCAGGGGCACGGTGTCGGCCACACCCATCAGCATCAGTGCCCGCACGTTGTCATCCAGGCAGTAGCCATGACGGCGGTCGGGCACTGTCAGGATGGAGTGTTGCAGCATGCCGGTGGCATCGCTCATCGCAGTCACGCCAGAGAAGCCCGGAGTCGCCAGCAACGGGGTCGTGCGATCAGGTCGGACCACCACGCTTTCGACCAGTTCGCGGGCGGCGCCGGCAAAGCGGGGCCAGATCGTCTCGCGGCCCTTGTCCCAGGCGCGCTTCTGCACGGCATGCAGTTCGTCGGGATCATCAAGCAGGCGATTTACAGCGGCTGCAATCACATCGGCCCGGCGCGGATCGACCAGCACCCCCACCCCATCGGCAAGGAGTTCTCGGGCGTGGACATATGGGGTCGAGACCACAGCCTTGCCCAATGCCACGGCATAGCTGAGGGTCCCCGATGTGGACTGTTGCATGTTGGGGTATGGCGTCAGGTAGATGTCGCAGGCCTCGAGCTGGTCGAGCAGTTCGTCCAGATCGAGGAAGCGGTTGTCCCAATCGATGTTGGCGGCAACACCCAGATCCTGAGCGAGGGCCTCAAGGCTCTCGCGATAGCGCTCGCCTTCGCTGGCAACGAGGTTGGGATGGGTAGCACCAACGATGCGATAGACGACATCGGGATGGTTCTGCACGATGGCCGGCAGCGCCTCAATGACCGTTTCAAGCCCCTTGCCGGGGCCGAGCAGGCCGAACGTCATCATAACGCGCCGTCCCTCATGGCCGATGCGCGCCTTGTAGGCCTCGCCACGGCCGAACGGACGGTCTGGCGCGCCATGCGGAATCACCATGATGCGTTCGGGAGCAACGCGGTAGAGATCCTGCAGCAGCCCCATCGAGTGCTGCGACATGACCATGACCCGCGAGGCGCGGCGCAGGATGTGTTCAAGCACCTCGCGCTGATGCGCGGATGGCTGGGCAAGAACCGTATGCAGGGTGACGATCAGCGGCGCCGCAACTCGGTCGACGAGTTCGAGCACCATATCGCCATCGGCACCCCCGAAGATGCCGTATTCGTGCTGGAGCCAGACCGCGTCGACCGCGTCCTCGTTCATGCGGCGCGCCGCGGCACGATAGTCCTCGACCTGATCTGAACGGATGAGTCCGCGCACATCGTCGTATTCAAGCGGCGAACGCGCATCGTCGATGACGTGAAGATCGACCGAGATGTCCGAATGATGCGCCCGGAGCTGCTCGTAGATATCGGTGGTAAAGGTGGCGATGCCGCACTTGCGCGGCGTATAGCCACCAATCAACGCAACGCGGCAAGGCGCTTTCTGGCCGCGACGGAGGAAGGAGAGGACTCCGGGAGCGGAAGCGTCGCCGGTGCCGAAGGCATTTTCGATGAGAGTCATGGCGTGCAGGTTTCCGAAGGCTCGTCGCAAACCGCATGGCGCGGATGCTGTACTGTCGATGAACCAACGCAGGGAGAGCAATCCGGTTGCATTGCGATGCAACAAAAATAGCGCGGAAATAACGCAGGTTACCGCAAAAGTTCTTCTATCCAACCATTTGTATAACTTAGGATATAAGAACTGCTATGTTGCAGTGCAGTATCATGGTTCGAACCACCGCTGTTCCCAGCCGTAGCTGGAGGTGACCGGATTGCCTTCCGCATCAAGCGCAGGCCGAAAGCGGAAGCGCTCGGTGGCAAGACGGCAAGTTGTCGCATCGGCTTCGGGCACGCCACTCGCGCGGTAGACACGACAGGACGATACGCGTCCGTCCGGGCCGACCGTCAGCAGGATAACCACGCGCTTGCCGATGCGTTCCTGCTGGCTGCTGACCGGGTAGTCGCGGGTCGAGCGGATATCTCCGGCGATCTTTTCTGCCTTCCGGGCAAGACCCCCACCCGAACCATTGCCGCTGGCGCCGCTGCCGGTGCCCGCGCCCTCTCCACCGCCGCCGGTCCCCTGCCCTTGCGCGGCTGCGCCGGAGCGCGGGTCCTGCCCGGTCGAGGCGACCGGCGGCGCATTCTCCTTGCGCGAAGGGACGCGAGCCTTGGCGATCACCGGTTTGGGCTTGGCCTTCTTCCCCTCCTCCCCCGAAGCGCCAGCGGGTTCGGGCGTGGTCGGACTGGGCGTGGGCTTGGGCTCGTCCAGCGGCACATCGAAAGTGCTGGTGGTGAAAGCCTCCTTGGCGAGGTCGGTCATGGCCGGGACCCCGCCGAAACCGTGGATCACACCCCACAGCACAACGATATGCAACAATGCGGCAAGCACGGTGGGCACAAGCCGCTCGCGCCCACTGCGCTGGCGGTCGCGATAGCGCCCTGACGGCGTGACTGCGCCACTCGTCCTATCCACGTACTGCCCTTGCATCTGCGGCCAAACGCATTCGGGTCGTCTATGGTTGCAACCATTCCGGCAGAATGGAAAGCCCCGGGACGAATCTCTATGGCAGAAACGGCGCGGCAACATCCTTCGGCACGCGCAGGATGCGGCCTGATGCGCGGTCGATAATCGCCCAGGTGGTCTTCGCGCTGACGATGACCTTGCCGCCTGCGTTGCGGAAATCCACGCGCCGGTCGAACCTCGCGCCGGTGGGCGGTTCCGGAATGAAGGTCTCGGCCGTGACGCTCTCGCCCGAAACGATGTTTCCGCGATAATCGATCTCGTGCCGCGTCACGACCCAGACGTAGGCCTGTTGGTGCTCGGGCGAGGCGACCGCGGACCAGTGCGCGGTGGCGATATCCTGAATCCAGTTCACCCACACCGCATTGTTGACATGGCCAAGCTCGTCGATGTGCTCGGGGCCTGCGGTAAAGGTGAGGGTGTGGCGGTTGCTCAAGCATCCACCCCCAGCTGCCACAGGATGAAGGCGAACTCCTCCGCCGTTTCCTTCAAGCTCTCAAACCGGCCCGACTTGCCGCCATGGCCCGCGCCCATGTTGGTCTTGAGGATCAACTCGTTGCCGTCGGTCTTCACCTCGCGCAGCTTCGCCACCCACTTGGCAGGCTCCCAATAGGTCACGCGCGGGTCGTTGAGGCCTGCAGTCACCATCAGCGGCGGATAGCCCTGCGGCTTGACCTGATCATAGGGCGAGTACGACTGGATCAGCTCGAACGCCGCCTTGTCCTCAATCGGGTTGCCTCAATCGGGTTGCCCCATTCAGGCCACTCGCCCGGTGTCAGCGGCAGGTCCTCGTCAAGCATGGTGTTGAGCACGTCGACGAACGGCACGTGGGCCACGACCGCGCCCCACAGGTCTGGATCGGAATTGATCACTGCGCCCATCAGTTCACCCCCGGCCGAACCGCCGGAAATGCTGATCTTGCCAGCCTGCGTGAACCCACGCTCGATCAGGCCCCTGGCGACGTCGACGAAGTCGTTGAAGGTATTGGTCCGCGCTTCCAGCTTGCCCGCCTTGTACCACGCGCGGCCAAGATCGTCGCCGCCGCGGATATGCGCGATGGCATAGGCAAATCCGCGGTCGACCAGGCTCAGCCGCGTGGTCGAGAAGCCCGGCCCGATGGCGATGCCATAAGCGCCGTAACCATAGAGGTGCAGCGGACCACCGGGTGCGCGGTCCTTGCGCCAGACCACGCTGACCGGGACCATCGTGCCATCGCGCGCCGCAATTTCCAGCCGCGCCGTGTCATAGAGAGAAGCATCGTACCCGCTCGGGATTTCCTGCACCTTGAGCAGGGTCAGGCTGCGGGTGGCCACGTCATAGTCATAGGACGACGCCGGGCTGACCATCGATTCATAGCCGACGCGCAGCACGCTCATGTCCCATTCGGGATTGTCGCCAAGCGAGGCTTCGTAGCTCGCTTCGGGAAACTCGATCGGTTCGATGCGAGACGGATCGTCGTAATAGCGCACCTCGATCCGGTCCAACCCGCGCACACGCCCTTCGGTCACGTAGAAGTCGCGGAACAGGTCGAACCCGGTCAGGTAGAAATCGTCCGTCCCCTCGATCAGCGTGGTCCATTCGCCGGGGTTCGAGAGCGGCGCGGTGGCGAGGCGGAAGTTCTCGTGGGTATCGTTGGCGTGGATATAGAGAACGCCATCGCGCTCATCGACATCGTACTCCACGCCCTTCTGCCGGGGTTTGACCAGCAGGGGTTCGGCAAGAGGATCATCCGCCGGAACCAGTCGCACCTCGCCCGTCTCGTGGTCGCCGGTCGAAATGATCAGCCATTTCTCGTTGGCCGAAAGCGACGCGCCCACGCGGAAGCCCTCGTCGTCCTCGTGATAGAGTTCGACGTCGTTCTCCAGCGGCTGGCCGATCCAGTGCAGGCGCGCGTTGTCCGTCCGCCAGTTCTCGTTGGCAAGGCTGTAGACGAGGCCGGTGTCGTCCTTCACCCAGATCAGTCCGGAAAGCGTGCCGGGGATCTCGTCGGGCAGGACCTCCCCGGTGGCGATGATCTTGATGCGGGCCGTGAAGCGTTCGGAGCCGTTGTCATCCACCGACCAGGCGAGCTTCGTCCCGTCCTTCGACACCGCAATCGCGCCAAGGCGGAAGTAGTCCTTGCCCTCGGCCAGGGCGACTTCATCCAGAATCAGTTCGTCCGCGCTGCCATCGTCGGGCGCGCCAACCGGCCTGCGCCACCACTTCTTGTATTCGGCGCCTTCCTCGAACTCGATCCAGTAGAGGAAGTCGCCATCCTTCTGCGGCACGGACTTGTCGGCTTCCTTGATGCGGGCGCGCATTTCCTTGAACAGGGTGTCGATGACCGGCTTGCGCTCGGCCATGCGAGCCTCGAACCAGGCGTTCTCGGCTTCGAGATGGGCAAGCACGGCCTTGTCGGTGACCTCGGGATAGCCGGGATCGCGCAGCCAGGCGTAATCGTCGGACACGGTCAGGCCATGATGCGAAAAGCTGTGCGGAATGCGGGCGGCGACAGGAGGTGTGGCAATGCTCATCCCCCGCATCTATGTTGCGTGCATGATGCCCGCAAGGCGGGCCGCCCACATTCAGGACCGATCCCATGCTGATGCAAACTCATGAAGCCCGCCTCGACGCCTTGCGCAAGCAGCTTGCCAAGGACGGGCTGGACGGCTTCGTCATCCCCATTTCTGACGAACATATGAGCGAATATGTCGGCGCCTATGCCCAGCGGCTGGAATGGCTAACCGGCTTCGGCGGCTCTGCGGGCACGGCGGTGGTGCTGGCCGATGAAGCCGCGATCTTCGTTGACGGACGCTATACCCTGCAGGTGCGCGATCAGGTCGATGGCAAGCTGTGGTCGTACCAGTCGGTGCCGCAGACCAGCGTTGCGGAATGGCTCGGAAAACATGCTCCGCAAGGTGCGAAGATCGGTTACGATGCCTGGCTCCATGCCAAGAGCTGGGCGCAATGCGTTGCCTCCGCACTCGAACCGCGCGGCGCCTCGCTGGTGGCAGTCACAGGCAACCCGGTCGACGCGGTATGGCAGGACCAGCCGGCGCCCTCGCTCGCTCCGGCCGTGCCTCATGCCACCGAACACGCCGGCAAGTCGGCAACGGAAAAGCGGGCCGATGTGGCCGAGTGGCTCGCATCGCAAGGGCTCGACGCTGCGGTCATCACTGCGCTCGATTCGGTGGCCTGGCTGCTCAACATTCGCGGCGAGGACGTGGATCGCACGCCCGTGGCGCTCTCCTTCGTCATCGCCAATGCCGATGGCACCGCCGACCTGTTCATCGCGCCCGAAAAGGTCACGCCCGAACTGACGGCGCATCTCGGCAACGCGGTTCGCGTCCAGCCGCGCGAGGCCTTCGTCCCGGCGCTCCAGGCGCTCAAGGGCAGGAAGGTGGCGGTGGATCCCGAACGGGCGGTGGCCGCGATCTTCCAGGCGCTCGAAGGGGCCGGTGCGCAAGTCGTTGCCGTCACCGATCCGGTCGTCCTGCCCAAGGCCATCAAGAACCCGGTGGAACAAGCCGGCCACCGCGCTGCACAGGCCCGCGATGGCGCCGCCATTGCCCGCTTCCTGCGCTGGGTCGAGGTCGAAGCGCCCAAGGGCACCGTGACCGAGCTTTCCGCAGCCGACCGCCTGCAAGCCTTCCGCGCCGAGGGCGGGCTGCTCCGCGACCTCTCGTTCGACACCATTTCGGGCGCCGGGCCGAACGGTGCGGTGGTTCACTATCGCGTCAGCGAGGAGACCAGCCGTACGCTCGAGCCGAACAGCGTCTACCTCGTCGATTCGGGCGGGCAGTACGTTGATGGCACCACCGACATCACCCGCACCGTCTGGGTCGGACCTGACGCGCCGCATGCGGAAGTGAAGGACCGCTTCACCCGCGTGCTCAAGGGCCACATCGCGCTGGCCCGCGCCGTGTTCCCCAAAGGCACCGCCGGCAGCCAGCTCGACAGCTTCGCCCGGCAGTTCCTGTGGTCCGCTGGCCTCGACTACGCCCATGGCACCGGCCACGGCGTCGGCAGCTTCCTCGCCGTCCACGAAGGCCCGCAGCGCATTGCCAAGGCCAGCGGCGGGCAGGCGGGCACCGGCCAGCCGCTCATGCCGGGCATGATCCTCTCGAACGAACCGGGCTACTACAAGACCGGCGAATACGGCATCCGCATCGAAAATCTCGTGCTGGTCGAAAAGCGCGACATTCCCGGCGCCGAGGGCGAGTTCTACGGCTTTGAAACGCTCACCTTCGCCCCGATCGCCCGCGATCTGGTGGATATCACCCTCCTCTCACCCGATGAGCGCGAGTGGCTCGACACTTACCACGCCAAGGTGCGCGACGTGCTGGCCCCGCAGCTCTCCGGTGACGATCTGATCTGGCTGGAAGCGGCCTGCGCGCCCTTGTGACAGGGTATATGTTCACGTATTGTTCCTTATCGACTCAAAGATGGGGAGCAATGCGATGATCGGATACGTCACTGTCGGCACGAACGACCTGGCCAAGGCCGCAGCGTTCTATGATGCCATCTCTGCAGAGATGGGGGTCGGCCGGATGATGGAGTTCGAGACCGGGATTGCCTGGGGCGTGCCCGATGGCGCTGCCGGAATTGCGGCGATGAAGCCTTTCGACGGGCAGCCCGCAACGGTGGGCAATGGCGTCATGGTCGCGCTACAGGCCAAGGACAAGGAACAGGTCGGGCGCCTCCACGCCATTGCGCTTGCCCATGGCGGCACTTGCGAGGGCCAGCCGGGACTGCGCGGTGGTGGCTTCTACGCCGCCTACTTCCGCGACCCCGACGGCAACAAGCTCAACGCCTTCGTGATGGGCTGAACGCAGGCATTTCCGCCCGCGCTTGCACGCGGATGAACGCTCCGGTGCAGGCGCGACAAATTGCGACAATAAACCCGCGTCCCCGGCATAGTCGCGCGACAAGCTGCGCCTAGATAGGGACTACAGGAACTGCGGTCGCTGGTTTTCAGTCCCCCCTGAGCAAGGCACTCCCTCCCCCTCTCCTTGCCAAGTGCCAGTGGCCGCAGTCTCCTCCCTCTACTGACGGGAACTAACCGATGAAGAAATTCCAGATTGCGGCTGCCGCTGCAGTGACGGCCACGGCCTCGCTCGCGCTCTACGCCGCCTCGCCTGCCTTTGCGCAGAAGATGGATGCCGACGGCGACAAGACTATCACCTGGGCTGAAGCCAAGGCCAAGTCCGACGAGATGTGGGTAAAGCTCGACGTCAACAAGGACGGCAAGCTCGACCAGGCCGACAAGAATGCCAAGTGGGCCGAGAAGTTCGCCGAGATCGACACCGACAAGAACGGTTCGATCAGCCGCGAGGAATTCATTGCCCATCACCAGCAGATGAAGGGGCCTGAAGGCCGCGATGGTGACCGCAAGGCCGGTCATGGTGGCCGTGGCCACGGCGGCATGAAGGGCATGATGATGGGTGGCGGCATGGCCATGATGGCCGATGCCAACAAGGACGGCACCGTCACCCGCGCCGAATTCGACGCTGGCGTGAAGGCGCACTTCGACATGGCCGATGCCAACAAGGACGGCAAGATCACGCCGGAAGAGCGTCGCGCTTCGATGAAGGCGATGATGGGCAAGATGAAGGGGCCGCACGCCGGCCATATGGGTGCGATGGGTGATGGACCTCCGCCGCCCCCTGAGGCTAACTGATCCACGATGAACGAAGCGCCGATCCGACTGCTCCTGGTCGATGACGAACCTGCGCTGCGCGAACCCCTGGCGGACTATCTGGTCCGGCAGGGGTTTGTCGTGACTCAGGCAGGCACCGCCGCCGAAGCCCGCAGCCGCCTGCTCGAAGCAGGCTGCGACCTCGTGCTGCTCGACATCATGATGCCGGGCGAGGACGGCCTTTCGCTGTGCCGCCATCTGGTCGAGGCCAAGCGCCTGCCCGTCATCTTCATCACCGCCAAGGGCGAATCGACCGACCGCATCGTCGGGCTGGAGATCGGTGCCGACGACTACGTGGTAAAACCATTCGATCCGCGCGAACTTGTCGCTCGCATCCGCTCGGTCCTCCGACGCGCAACCAAGCAGTCGAGCGAGGTCTCGGACGCGGTCATCTATGAATTCGAAGGCTGGCGGCTCGATCCATTGAAGCGCCGCCTGATCGACAGCGAAGGCGCGGTCGTCGCCATTTCCTCGGCGGAGTTCCGCCTGCTCATGGCCTTTCTCGACCACCCCCGACAGGTGCTCGATCGCGATCGCCTGCTCGACATGGTGCAGGGCCGCGAGGCGCATCTGTTCGACCGCGCTGTCGACAACCAGATCTCGCGCCTGCGCCGCAAGGTGGAGGTCGACAGCCGCAACCCGCAACTGATCCAGACGGTGTGGGGCGGCGGGTACATGCTTGCCGCAGAGGTGCGCAAGCGTCCCGCCACTTCGGACGAAAGCTGACCGGGCGTGAAGAACCTCCGCTTGTGGCCGCGCAGCCTGCAGGGCCAGGTCCTGCTCGCCATCGCCTTGGCACTGCTGGTAGCGCAGACCATTTCCGCCGTGCTGATCTGGCGCGAACAGAATCATCGGCGCGAAGTTTCCATGGTGAGTTCGGCCGCTTTTCGGCTGATCGGCCCCAGCCCTGAAGAACGCCGCCATCGACGCGGGGATGCCGATGATCGCCCGCCCCCGCCGTTCCGCATCGAACATTCGCAAGATTCACTCTATCGCCCCGGCGAGCGGCGGCTGCCCCGCGTCGAGCACGAACTGAGCGAAGTCCTGAACGCCCAGGGCGTGGAGACCGCCGAGGTGCTGGTCTTCGAACGCGATCCGATGCGCGACGGGCCGAGCATCGAATTCTGGAACCGCAATCGCCGGAAACTGGAATTGGTCTCGAAGGAGCCCATGCCCCGTCTGGTCATTGCCTCGATACGCAGCCCATCTGGCGGCTGGACCTCGACCCGCGTGTTCACCGAAGGCGGTGAAATGCGCGTGCTTGCGCCGCTCGTCGGCCAGACCATCGTGCTGTACCTGGTGCTGGTCGGCACGATGGCGCTGATCCTGCGGCGCATGGCCCGCCCATTGAAGGCCCTCACCCGCCGGGTCGAGGACTTCGCCGGCAATCGCACATTGGATGGCCAACTCCAGCCAGAGGGACCCGAGGACATCCAGGGCCTGATCGTCGCCCACAATGCGATGGAAGCGCGAATCGCGGCAATGCTCGATGAAAAGGACGTCATGCTCGGCGCGATCGGGCATGATCTCAAAACCCCGCTGGCGGCGCTACGCGTGCGGATCGAGGCCGTCGACGACGATGTCGAGCGCGCCCGCATGGCTGCGACGATCGAGGACATCAACCGCTCGCTCGACGATATCCTGTCGCTCGCCCGCGTCGGACGGCCGTCCGATCCACTCGAGCCCACCGAGCTTTCGGCACTGGTCGCCGACGTGATCGGCGAATTCGAGGACATGGGCGAACCGGTGGAACTGGGTGACACCGACCGCGTCGTCCTGCCTGTCCGCGCGACCTGGATGCGACGCGCACTGCGCAATCTCGTCTCCAACGCCATGCGCTATGGCGATCGCGCTCGCATCACGCTCGCCCGCGAAGGCCGAGAGGCTGTGCTGCGGATCGAGGATGACGGCCCCGGCATCCCCGAGCATGAGATTGCGCGGATGATGGAGCCGTTCACCCGGCTCGATGCCTCGCGCAACAGCGGCACGGGTGGCACCGGGCTCGGCCTGACGCTCGCCCGCGCCATCGCCGACCAGCACGGCGGCACGCTGACGCTCACCAACCGGCGCGGCGAGAATGGCATTGCCGGACTCACCGCAACCATGCGCCTGCCGCTCGGTTAAGCCACCGCTCATCCCCGCCGCAATAGTCAACCGACCTTCGTCGGTGCGCGCCTGCCGTTCGTCGAAAGGAGTCGCGTAGTGTTCGACCGGTTGCTAGTGCAACCAATCTTCATTGCGCCGGGGAGTCATGATCGGCATGCGTACCATTTCACTTGTTTCCGCTTTCGCTCTCGCTGTTGCGACCGTTGCCGTCCCCGCCACGGCGCAAGCCCCGCTCAATCCTTCGGCTGCAGCGGGTGTCCACACCGACCTGCCGCGCGTGGCGCACCCCTCGCACTACACCATCTCGATCACCCCGGATGCCAAGGCGCTGACCTTCACCGGCACCTCCTCGGTCGATCTCGAAGTCACCGAAGCGACGCCCGCGCTGACGCTCCACGCGCTCGACCTGAAGATCGCCACCGCCACGCTCACGCCCGCAGGCGGCGCAGCCATGCCCGTCACCGTGACGATGGACGCCAAGAGCCAGACCGCAACCTTCACCGCCGCCGCACCCTTGAAGCCCGGCAAGTACCGGCTCGACACCAGCTATTCGGGGATCATCAACACGCAGGCCAACGGCCTCTTCGCGCTCGATTACCCTGACAAGGTGACCGGCAAGGAGGTGCGCGGCCTGTTCACGCAGTTCGAAGCACCCGATGCCCGCCGCTTCGCCCCGATGTTCGACGAGCCGATCTACAAGGCGACGTTCGACCTTTCCGCCACCGTGCCGGCCACGCAGATGGCCGTCAGCAACATGCCGATCGCCAAGGAAGAGCAGCTCGCGGGTGGCATGAAGCGCGTGACCTTCGGCACCAGCCCGAAGATGTCTTCGTACCTGCTGTTCTTCGGCCTGGGCGACTGGGAGCGGATGTCCAAGGAAGCCGCACCCGGCGTTCAGGCTGGCATCGTCGCGCCCAAGGGCAGCGGCGAGCAGGCCCGTTTCGCGCTGGACGAACTCGCGCCGCTGATCCCCTACTATTCCGAATACTTCGGCCAGCCCTACCCGCTGCCCAAGATCGACAACATCGCCGCACCCGGCCAGTCGCAGTTCTTCTCGGCCATGGAAAACTGGGGCGCGATCCTGACGTTCGAGCGCATCCTGCTCAACGATCCCGCCATCACCAGCGCTGCTGCCCGCCAGAACATCGTCACCACGCAGGCGCACGAAGTGGCGCACCAGTGGTTCGGCAACCTCGTGACCATGGCCTGGTGGGAAGACCTCTGGCTGAACGAGGGCTTTGCCAGCTGGATGGAAACCAAGGCCACCGCGCACTTCCATCCCGACTGGTTCCCGCTGCTCGAGCGCGTCAACGGGCGCGATGCGGCGATGGGCCTCGACGGCTTCAAGACCACGCACCCGATCGTGCAGGAGATCAAGACCGTCGACGAGACCAACCAGGCCTTCGACGCGATCACCTACCAGAAGGGCGAAGCGGTCATCTCGATGCTCGAGGCGTTCGCGGGCGAAAACGTGTGGCGCGATGGCCTGCGCGCCTACATGCGCGATCACAAGTTCGGCAACACCCGCTCGAAGGACCTGTGGCAGGCAATCGAGAAGGCCGGCGCTCCCGGCCTCACCGCCATCGCCACCGATTTCACCACCAAGCCCGGCATCCCGCTGGTCAAGGTGACAGGCATGACCTGCAAGAAGGGCGTTGCCACGCTGAACCTCGAACAGAGCGAATTCAGCGTCGACCGCAAGGACGAAGTCGCCGCCAAGCCACAGCAGTGGAAGGTGCCGCTGATCGTCTCGGCAGGATCGGGCGAGCCGGTGCGCACCATCCTTGATGGCGGAAAGGCGACGGTAACGGTCAACGGCTGCGGCCCGATCGTGATCAACGCCGGACAGCTTGGCTACTACCGGTCGCTCTACACGCCGCAGATGCTGACTTCGCTGAAGAAGGCGATGCCGACGCTCCAGCCGGTCGACCAGATGGGCCTGATTGCCGACAACCTCGCGCTCTCGTCGAGCGGCTACCAGCCCTATGGTCCGGCGTTCGATCTGCTTGCCGCGATCCCCGGCAATGCCAATCCGGTGGTGCTCGGCAATGCCTTCGGCGATTTCGTCGGCGCGTGGCGCGTGCTCGACAAGGATCCTGCCGCGCAGAAGAAGCTCTATGGCAAGGTCGCCGGAACCTACAAGCCGCGCCTCATGGCGCTGGGCTTCGAGCCCAAGGCCGATGAGCCGCTGCGCGATGCCGACCTGCGCTCGACGCTGATCTCGGGCTTCGGCACCATGGGCGATGCCGACGTCGTGGCCGAAGCGCGTCGCCGCTTCGCCATGCTCGCCAGCAACCCCAAGGCCTTGGACGGCCCACTCAAGACGACCTGGCTCAACATCGTTGCCCGCAATGCCACCAAGGCCGATTGGGACGCGATCAAGGCCATGGCTGCGGCCAGCAACAGCGCGGTGGAACGCCAGTTCCTCTACACCCTGCTGGGCCGCCCTGCCGATGCCTCGCTGGCCAAGGCGGCGCGTGAGCTTGCGCTGACCGACGCGCCCGGCAAGACCACCAGCGCGGCGATGATCGTCGCCTCGGCAGGCCTGCACCCGGACGAGACCTACGACTTCGCGCTGGCCAACCGCGAGAAGATCGAATCGCTGGTCGATGCGCAGAGCCGCGTCACGTTCATCGCCAGCCTCGGCGGGCAGTCGAACGATCCGGCGATGATCGAGAAGCTCAAGGCGTTCAAGGC
>NZ_LSIA01000177.1:0-1771 GCF_001556015.1 Novosphingobium sp. CCH12-A3
ATGTGCGGAATCATCGGAATCGTCGGCAAGGAACAGGTGGCAGACCGGCTGGTCGATGGCCTGCGGCGGATGGAATATCGCGGCTATGACTCGGCGGGCATCTGCACTGTCGAAGGCGGTCAGCTCGTGCGGCGGCGGGCCGAGGGCAAGCTCAATAATCTTGTGGCGGAACTGGCGCGCAATCCGGCCTCGGGCCTGATCGGCATCGCCCACACCCGCTGGGCAACGCATGGCGCGCCGACGACCAGCAATGCGCACCCCCATGCCACGGGTGAAGTCGCGCTGGTCCACAACGGCATCATCGAAAACTTCAAGCCGCTGCGCGAAGCGCTGATCGCGCGCGGCCGCACGTTCGAAAGCGAGACCGATACAGAAGTCGTCGCCCACCTCGTGTCCGAACAGGTCGAGGCGGGGCTTTCGCCGCAGGACGCGGTCAAGGCCGTGCTGCCGACCTTGCGCGGGGCCTTCGCCCTTGCCATCGCCTTCCGCACCCATGACGACATGCTGATCGGTGCGCGTCTCGGTTCGCCGCTGGTGGTGGGCTATGGCGTGGGCGAGACCTATCTTGGATCGGACGCGCTGGCGCTCGCCCCGCTGACGCAGCGGATCACCTATCTCGAAGAGGGCGACTGGGTGGTGATCACCCGCGATGGCGCGCAGATCTTCGATGCCGAAAACAATCCGGTCGAGCGTCCCATCGTCGCCTCGGGCGCAACCGCAGCCGCGATCGAGAAGGGCAACTACCGCCACTTCATGCAGAAGGAGATCTTCGAGCAGCCGGTGGTGGTGGCACAGACGCTGCGCTCCTACCTGCGCCGGGTGGAGCAGACCGTGGCCCTGCCGCAGATCGACTTCGACCTTGCCAGCATCAACCGCGTGACCATCGTCGCCTGCGGGACGAGTTTCTACGCCGGGATGGTCGCCAAGTACTGGTTCGAACAGTTCGCGCGCCTGCCGGTGGACATCGATGTGGCATCGGAATTCCGCTACCGCGATCCGGTGCTCGAGCCGGGCGGCCTTGCCCTGTTCATCTCGCAGAGCGGGGAAACCGCGGACACGCTGGCGGCGCTGCGGCACTGCAAGGCGGCGGGGCAGACCATCGCCGTGGTCGTCAACGTGCCGACGAGTTCGATGGCCCGCGAGGCGGACCTGCTGCTGCCGACCCATGCCGGGCCGGAAATCGGCGTAGCCTCGACCAAGGCCTTCACCTGTCAGCTCGCCGTGCTGGCGGCGCTCGCGGCGCACCTTGCGGTCAAGCGCGGGCGGCTCAGCCGTGAGGAAGAGGCCGAGATCGTCGAGCAGCTGGTCGAGACTCCGGCCTGTCTCAACGCTGCGCTTGCCCACGACGAGGAGATTGCCGGCATGGCGCACCTGATCGCGCCTGCGCGCGACGTGCTCTATCTTGGCCGTGGCCCGGACTATCCGCTGGCGTTGGAAGGAGCGCTGAAGCTCAAGGAAATCAGCTATATCCACGCAGAGGGCTATGCCAGCGGCGAGATGAAGCACGGCCCCATCGCGTTGATCGACGAGGCTGTGCCGGTGATCGTGCTGGCGCCTTCCGGGCCCCTGTTCGAGAAGACCGTCAGCAACATGCAGGAAGTGCGTGCGCGCGGCGGCAAGGTCGTGCTGATCTCGGACGCCGAAGGCATTGCCGAAGCGGGCGAGGGATGCCTTGCCACGATCGAGATGCCGAAGGTCCACCCGCTGATCGCGCCGCTGGTCTATGCGGTGCCGGTGCAGTTGCTCGCCTACCATGTCGCCGTGGCCAAGG
>NZ_LSIA01000178.1:0-20469 GCF_001556015.1 Novosphingobium sp. CCH12-A3
ATCCACGGACGCAGCAGGTGCCCCGCCACGAACGGGAGGAGCAACTGCAGCACGATGGTCTCGGCAGAGGCCCAGGAGAACCCGCCTGTTGCCCCGCCCATCAACAGCGCAACAAGCGCCGGCGTGACGAAAATCCCGGCGAAGTTCGAGAACGATGCAGCGCAGACCGCAGCTGCCACGTTCCCGCGGGCGATGGCGGTAAAGGCAATCGAGGACTGGACCGTGGAGGGCAGCAGAGCAAGGAAGAGCAAGCCCGCACCGAATTCGACCGGGAGAAACGGCAGGGCGCGAGCGGCAAGCCCCAGCAGCGGGAACAGCGCGAAAGTCATCGCCAGCACGGCCAGGTGCAGTCTCCAGTTGCGGGCCCCCTCCCAGATCGCTTCACGCGACAGCTTGGCACCGTGGAGAAAGAAGAGCAGCACGATCCCCGCATCTGCCGCTCCATCGACCAGCGGCACGAATGCGCCGCGCGCCGGCAGCACGCTGGCGAGGACGACCGTTGCAACAAGAGCGAGCAGGAATGGATCGAGCAGGGAGGCGATGCGCCGGAACATATAAGGGACCTGCTTCAACGAAAGGGGTGCGGACCTCTTGTGCGCTTGCGACAGTGTGTCAAGGCACAGGGTTCTGGCGTTGGAGCAGGGACCTGACACTGGCGCGCGCAACTGGCGACCGTCTCAGCGAATGGCAATGGCGCACCCGACAGGATTCGAACCTGTGGCCTTTGCCTTCGGAGGGAATATGGCTAGCTCCGCCAAAAAGCGCAAGGAGCCGCCAATGCCCGCCTATCTCTCTGTAAACGCTAAACAATTTGAATTCCTTCTCCGCCGAAGCTACTCTTCTCCCCGCCACAGTTTTCGCCCGCGTGCTTACGTGGTGCTTACGCGAGAGGAAACGGTAGGGTCGGAGGAAGCCCATGCCTAAGCTCACTAAACGGGTCGTCGACGCCGCAGACAGTCGCGAAAAAGATTACGTCATTTGGGACGACGAGCTGCCCGGTTTCGGCCTCAGAGTGTTCGCCTCCGGCAAGCGCAGCTACGTCATTCAGTATCGGCTCGGTAAGCGATCGAGACGCTTTACGATTGGCCTGCACGGCGTCTGGACTCCCGAGCGGGCCCGCCAGGAAGCGAAGGTGCAACTGGGGCGTATCGCTAAAGGCGAAGACCCTGCAGAAGAGAAGCAGCTCGACAATAGGGCGATCACGGTCAAAGAGCTGTGCGACCTCTACCTCGCCGACCTGAACGCCGGCCTCATTCTCGGAAAAGGCGGGCGCCCCAAGAAGCCAGGCACGATCGCCTCGGACATTGGCCGAATCCACCGGCACATCGTCCCCTTGCTCGGTTCCCGACGGGTGAAGGATCTGACCAAGGCCGAAGTCAACAAGGCCATGAAGGACATCATGGCGGGCAAGACGCGCCTCGTTGCCAAGACGAAGAAGCTGCGAGGAAAATCGATCGTCAAGGGCGGAGCCGGGACGGCTACCCGTACGATCGGCCTGTTCGGCGGAATTCTCACCTACGCCGTGGATGCTGGCATTATCGAAGTGAACCCTGCCCACGGTGTGCGGCGACCGAAGGACAGCGTCCGCGCTCGGAGGCTCAGCGAGGCCGAATATCGCGTGCTTGGCCAGTTGCTCGCTAAAGCGGCCGAGAACGAGAAATATGAGGTTTCGGTCGAATTGATCCGCCAGCTTGCGCTGACCGGCTGCCGCCGAACCGAAATGGTCACTCTGACTTGGGCAGAAGCTGATACCGATTCAAGCTGCTTGCGACTGACGGACAGCAAAGAGGGAAGGTCGATCCGCCCAATCGGCCTGCCCGCCGTGGAATATCTTGAGAAGCGCCGGAAAGTGAGAGCAGGCACCTACGTCTTCCCGGGACAAGGAGATGATAACGCTTTCGGAAGCTTGCCGAACCATTGGGAGCAGATATTCGACGATACGCCGCTCGCCGACATCACGCCTCATGTCCTGCGACATAGCTTCGCCAGCATCGCAAATGATCTTGGTTTCACGGAGGTCACCATCGCTGCTTTGGTTGGTCATTCGAAGGGCTCCGTCACCAGCAACTACATTCACACGCTCGACACGGCACTGATCATGGCCGCCGATACCATCTCCGGCTACATCCAGGGCCTCCTGGACGGCATTGAATTCAAGCAGACGGCCTATGCCGTGGATCGGGATTCTCGCCGCGCAGCACTCGCTCGCTTCTTGCAACAGGCTGCTGCACCGGACGCCGCCGGCGCGGCAAATGACGAGCAACGCGCCGCGGCATAATGCGTAGCAAGTGGCGGTCGTACTCTAGAACGGGGAATGCCGCCCCTTGCATGTCAGAAAAACCTGCCTTATTTTCTGACACATGAAAACGGTAAACGCCTCAGTCCCCGACCGGGTCATGAAACGCGTCCGCGCTAGCGGACGTGGCAGCGTTTTCACGCCTAGCGACTTCCTCACAGTTGCCGCCCGCTCCTCTGTCGATCAGGCACTTTCTCGATTGGTGAAGGGCGGACAGCTCCGGCGGCTTGCACGTGGGCTCTACGACTTTCCCAAGCTGCACCCGAAACTTGGGGCGTTGTCACCCGCGCCGGACGATGTCGCCCACGCTCTTGCGCGGGAGACCGGCTCGCAGGTGCAGATCGCCGGAGCGCGCGCAGCGAACGCGCTCGGCCTTTCGACCCAGGTTCCGGCACAAAGCACTTATCTGACCGACGGCCCGTCGCGGCGCGTCGTGCTGGGAAAGCGCATCGTCGACCTTCGCCACGCCTCGCCCAAGCATCTGATCGCACCGGGCAGCCCCGCCGGGACGGTGGTTCAGGCGCTTCGTCATGTCGGCCCCGTTCGGGCGGCTGACGTCGCGCAGGTCGCGGCGCACCGGCTTTCGGCCAACGACAAGAAGACGTTGGCCTCAACCGCCCTTCAAGCGCCCGCCTGGATGCGGCCCACGCTCGTCTCGATTGCCCACGCAGCGGTGGCCGATATCGATGGATGATGTCGCTCGCCTTCCCACCGACGATCGCGCAGCTCTCTTCGGGGAGACCGGCGCCCGGCGGGGCGTCGCCAATACGATCATCGAAAAGGACTTCTGGGTATGTTGGAGCCTGAAGCGCCTGTTCGGTCTACCGAAGGGCACCACTGCAACCCTCGTTTTTAAGGGCGGCACGTCGCTCTCCAAGGCATTCAACGGTATTCGCCGGTTCTCCGAGGACATCGACTTGTCGTTCGACCGTGCCGAACTCGGATACACCGGCGAGCGCGACCCCGATAAGGAGGGGATCAGCAAGAAGCAGGCGGGTCGGCTGATCGACGACCTGGTCAGCGATGTCGAGCAGCACATCGCCGAGAAACTTCTCCCAGCGCTTCGCGCCGCGATCGTCGGCCAACTCGGCGAGCCGACCGAAAGCGAGTGGTCGCTAGAGATAGACGCCGGTGACGCGCAGACCGTCAACTTCCACTATCCGACCGCGCTCCCTGCCGCCGAATACGAAGGCATGGCCTACATCACGCCGCGCGTAAAATTCGAGCTCGGCGCGCGCGGCGATCCCTGGCCGACCGAGGAAAAAGTCATACGCCCCTACGCGGCCGACGACTATCCGGACTTCTTCACCGATGCCGACACCAGCGTAACGGTGCTGTCAGCGCGGCGGACTTTCTGGGAAAAGGCAACCGCTCTCCATGCGGAAGCGCATCGCCCCGCCGCGTCACCGACGCCGCAGTATTTCTCTCGGCACTACTACGACCTCGCCATGCTCCTCGACACGGATGAGGGCCAAGCCGCCGTTGCCGACTTCAATCTACTGGCGCAGGTCGCGCATCACAAAACCACCTTCTTTCGTTCGAACTGGGCCAACTACGATAAGGCTCGGCCAGGCACACTCCGGCTGACGCCGACCGACGCGCGCGTGAAAGACCTGAAAGCAGATTATCGGGCGATGGCGCCGATGATGTTTGACCAAACACCGCCGTCATTTGACGATATACTAGAAAAAATTGCTGCACTCCAAGACGTCATTAACAGCTAAGTAGGCACTCGCCCCGGGGGAATGCTCATCAACGCCCTTCGATCCTTTGACCGAGACCATGGCAACGTTCGCGCGCGGACAGGCGTAGGCTATGAGCGCTAGTTACCCGACCAGAATTATTCTGGCCTTTCGGAGCGGCGGAGTGTGCGCATTTCCGAATTGCGGCAAGCACCTCACCTACGACGCCCAGGTGGGAGACGATACCTATGTCGGCGAGGCCGCGCACATCCGTGGTGAGAAGCCGACCGCTGCCCGTTATGACGCGTCGATGACCGATGACGAGCGCGATAACGTCCGGAACCTCATCTATCTATGCACCGATCACCACACGATCATCGACAAGGTCGAGGCCGATTGGCCGACCGCGACCCTTCTGCAACTGAAGGAGAGCCACGAAAAGCAGGTCCGGCAAGCCATGGAAGAGGCCTTTGCTGACGTCGCCTTCCCCGAATTGCAGAACGCCGTCTCTTGGGTTGCGAGCCAAGCGCCGGCCCCAAATGGCTCTTTCGATCTCCTCGCTCCGGAGGAGAAGATCAAAAAGAACGCGCTCTCGAATGGATCTCGTCACATCATCGCCGCGGGACTGACCTCGCGCGCCACCGTTGCCGAGTATGTTGAAGCGGAAGCTCAACTCGATCCTGACTTTCCTGAGCGGCTGAAGGCCGGCTTCCTTGAAGAATATTATGCTCGCCGGAAAGAGGGCCATAAGGGCGACGAGCTTTTCGAGTTGATGTGCGCCTTTGCCCAGCGCGGTCTGCGACGACAAGCCGATAAGACCGCAGGCATCGCTGTTCTCATCTATCTCTTCGAAATCTGCGACGTGTTTGAGAAATGATTCTTCCGACCAAACATATCCCGCAGAACGAGGCGCTGATCGGCGTCGGCGCCACGCTGCTCGCGCATCTCAGCATGCCCATGACCGTTTCGGGCCTGTGGGAGCGTCTGCGCACGGAACCGAACGTCGGGAACTTCGAGCGGTTCGTGCTGGCATCGAACCTCCTCTATCTGATCGGTGCGATCGAGATCCGGGACGGCCTTATCGTCAGGACCGCCTCATGATCAGAGCCGTTCGCGCCAACCAGAAAGGCTTTCACACCGCGTTCCTTCAGCCGGGTGTCAATCTTATCCTGGCCGACCGATCCACCTCGGCCGGTGATAAGGACACGACGAACGCTCTCGGCAAATCGACGCTCATCGAGATCATCGATTTCTGCCTCGCCAGCAATACCTCACCCGGAAAAGGGCTTCGCATCGAGGCTTTGCAGGGTTGGGCGTTCACGCTGGAACTCTCCCTGTCCGGCCGCGATGTCGCCGTGACGCGAGCGACCGATACACCCGGATTCTTCGCCATCGAAGGAGCCACCGACGACTGGCCTGTCCGGCCAACGCCGAACAAGGAAGGCGTTCCGGGTCTCGACGCTAAGAAATGGCGAGCCGTTCTTGCCTGGGCCCTATTCGGTATTAGCGATCTGTCGGCGGAATCCGGATACAAGCCCTCGGCGCGGTCGCTGCTTTCCTACTTCGTGCGCAACCAGACAGCCGCCTACAACATCCCCTTCAAGCATTTCGACAATCAGAAGACTTGGGACATTCAGGTCCACAATGCTTTCCTTCTCGGCCTGAATTGGGAGAAGGCCGCGACTTGGCAGCAGCTCAAAGATCAAAAGAACGCGCTCGATGCGCTCAAACAGGCGATCAAGACCGGAGCCGTCGACGGCGAACTGGCCTCGCTCGGTGAGCTCGAAGCCGAGCGCCTGCGCCTTTCAACCCAGCTTGAGCGTGAACGCGAGGCGCTGTCGAATTTTCGCGTTCTTCCGCAGTACCGTGAAATCGAGACTCAGGCGAACCTTCTGACCAGCGAAATCCATGGCCTGGTCAACGCCAATATCGTGGATAAGCGCCGGCTCGATCGCTACCGTGACTCGTTGGTGAGCGAAGACGCTCCGACCGAGGACCGTCTGGAAGCCCTTTACGGCGAAGCGGGCATCGCCCTACCTGGCGCCGTCAAGAAGACGCTGGCGGATGCGCGGGCATTCAACGCCCAGATCATCGCCAATCGCCGTGAGTTCATCGCCGGCGAGATTGCCGCGCTGGAAGCTGCCGTCAGCGAGCGTGAGACCGATATCGCGAACCTGACGGATCGCCGTGCCAACTACCTCAGCGCGCTTGCGGGACAAGGCGCGCTGGAGGAACTGACGCAGTTACAGGAGTTGCATGCAGCCACCCGGCTGAAGGTCGACGAATTGACCAACAGGATCACTCAGCTTCGTCAGATGACCACCAAGGCGGACACGATCAAGGTCGAGACCGTCGAGCTGAAACGCGCGACAACCCTCGACTATGAAGAGCGGCGTGCGCTGTGGTCCCGGGCGCTCAGCCTCTTCTCGGAATTCTCGGAGAGCCTCTACAAGTCGCCCGGCCGCCTGGTCATCGATATCGACGACACGGGCTACAAATTCGACGTCGAGATCGCGGGCAGCCCAAGCGAGGGCATTAGCAAGATGAAAATCTTCTGCTACGATCTCATGCTGATCTCGTTCGCGCGCCAGCGTGGTCTCGGGATCGACTTCCTGATCCACGACAGCACAATTTTCGACGGTGTTGACCCGCGGCAGCGCGCCCATGCTTTGGAACTTGCCGCCGCAATGGCTGCAAAACACGGCTTCCAGTACATCTGCACACTCAACACCGACATGGTTCCTGTGGGCGACTTTACGTCAGGCTTTGACTACGAGAGCCTCGTCCGCCTCCGGCTCACCGATACTGATCCGACCGGAAGCCTCCTTGGGTTCCGTTATTGAGCGAGGGGCGACATGCAGCACGATCGTGCCCATAGGGCGTCCCCAGCATGAGATCTGTGCCGTTCACCCGACCCACGCTGATCGCCGCCGTTGAGTTGCTGGAGCAACACAGCCAGGCACGGTTCAACCAGATGGTCCTCCGCCTCGGCCTGGAGGACGAGATTTCCACCAGCACCTCCCTCAGCGTCGCCAACAAGTGCGCCTTGCTAGGCCGGATCGTTGTGCAACGAGCCGAGGCCGTGCTCGACACGCTCGAAGGTAGCATGACCCTTGGCGAGGCGGTAATCCGGCAAGCCGCGCAGCTAGCGCAACAACACGCTACGCACGCTCTGCAAACGGCCTTCGCACGTGGCCTTGCGCGTGATGGATATGTTTTGACGTGGGACGACTACGGGCCGAACGCGTCCATCCGCGCGGCGCTGCCCGGCGACATCCACCTCCCCCAAACGGACGACGAGGTGCATCAGCTTCTCAAGTCATTCGGCTTCACAACTCCTCTCGGTCATCTCGAACAGGCGATCGAAGCGCATACCCGCGGCGATTGGGCGGCTTGCAACAGCCAGCTCCGGACCTTCCTGGAAAGTCTGTTCGACGACATCGCGCGCAACGTGCGACCACAGGAAGCGGGTCAACGGCCCAGCTCAGAAAACCGGCGCGCTTTGCTCGCTGAGATTGGCTTCCTTGCCACGGATCGCAACGAGTGGACCCAAGACGGCAAGAACTACGTCAACGGCCTCTTCAAAATGCTCCACACGGAGGGTTCGCATCCGGGCCTCTCGGATGAAGACCACAGCACCTTCCGCCTGCATGTCGTTCTTGTCACCGCCAGGACCTTCCTGCGGCGACTCGCCTATGGTCAGTGAGCCCGATATGGCGTTCTTTTCACAAGATCAGTTGGAAGCGATCGCCGGCGCGCTTGGCGACACTGCAGAAGGCCTGACCGGGCCGGAGATCGAGCACCTGCTTGGGTCGTGCAAGATTGCCGATCCGGGACCTATGACGAAGCGCGTCCGTATCTATAACGCCTTCGCAGGATGCCAGAATACCAAACGCAACCGCACCAATATCCTTGAGTTCATCCGGCTCGCCATGAAGCCGGCGCGTTACAGCCGCGAGCCGCACCGCTATGAGCCTATGCGGGCTCGCCTAAACCTAGCGTTGGCATTCGCAGGACTTGTGGTCGATGAGTCCGGCGAGCTGAAATCGGCGGATGTCGCCCAGACCCTACCTGAGGCTCAGCGGCGCGCGCGCGACTTGCGAGCAGACCTTGAAGGTCGCGGTGTGCACCCGGACGTCCTGAAATTCTGCCGCGCCGAGCTTCTCGCCGACAATTACTTTCATGCGGTGCAAGAAGCGGTCAAAAGCGTCGCTGATAAGATGCGATCGCGGACAGGGCTCTCCGATGACGGCGCTACGCTCGTCGATCGGACACTTGCCGGGAGTCCGCCGATGCTTGCGATCAACCCGCTATCCACCGCAAGCGAGCGGAGTGAGCAAAGCGGGTTCGCAAATCTGGTCCGTGGCACCTTCGGCATGTTCCGCAACCCCACTGCACATGAGGCGCGCATCCATTGGGCTATGTCCAAAGAAGATGCCGAAGACCTGCTCACCATCGTGTCGCTCATCCACCGCCGGCTCGATGCCGCCCATATGCCGGCGCGCACATGACCACGAAGGGCGCCGACGGCGGACAAGACGATGACCCCGAGCTGGAATCCGATCGGATCGGCCGCATCGGCGAGCGCCATTTTGAGCTGCTCTGCGAACGCGCCGGGCTCTTCTGCAACAAGAGTACCGTCGACATTATGGGCTGGGACTTCATCGTGGAGTTCCCAATGGGATCAGGCGGACAATCGTCGCTACCGCTCGATCGGCGCCAGACCAATGCCGCCCGGGTCCAACTGAAGTCGACGCTCGGCCGCACCGGAAACCGCATCCGACTCAGCCTGTCCGCCATTGATCGCCTCGCCAAGGATCCTCGGCCGGCGCTGGTCATCGTCTTCCGAATGCGGGCCGATGGTGAAATCCAGTCGGCTTACCTCGTCCATCTCATCGGCAACGAACTCGCCCGGGTGCTCAAGCGATTGCGATTGGCGGAGGCTCGAAAAGCGCACGACATCAATCATGTCGACATCAGCTATGACTATGAGAAAGTCGGACAGCGTTTCGAGCCGACCGCCGCCGGCCTCTCGTCGGCCTTATCGGCCGCCTGCGGACAAGATCCAGGCGCCTATACCGCGAAGAAGCAGCGTCAGCTCGATGAACTCGGCTATGAGAACGGCCAGTTCGAAGCCGAGGCGCTACTCCAGATCGAGGGGCCGGAGCATTTCGCCAACCTGCTGCTCGGTCTTGCGCCCCTAAAACCGCACCGCTTGCGTGTCTACGATAGCCGCTTCGGCATCCGCCTTCCGTATCAAGGCACGCTATTTGACGACATCGAGGAACTTCGACTGACGCCGCCGTCGCTCGGATCATGCGAGATCGCGATCCGAGGCCCCGGGTTCGCGCAGGCGGCGCGGTTCGATGGCGAGATGTTCATCGGTCCGCCGATCCTCGAACCGCATGGACCCGAACTGCTCGTCCGCAGCCGGGACTTCATCATTCGGCTCACCCCTCCCGCGCTCAGGTTCGAAAGCGTCGGCTCAATCGACGATTTGGAATACACGCTCGAAGAGTGGGCGGAACTACTGCGCGGCCTGACGCTCATGGCATCCGAGCGATCGACGCTAACCATTTCTGGGAACAGCCGGATCCCCCCGATTACCTTCCCAGTCAATGAACCGCTCACAGGCCCATATCTCGACGAGGTGCCACTCATCTCGACCTTCGTGGATGGTTGGCTGCGCTTGCTAACCAACGCCGGCCTGCGCTCGACCGAGCGCTTCAAATTCGATGCATTCTGGGCGGCCAATGACGCACGTATGGTTGTGGACATCCTGCTCAATCCTCGCCCGGACGCGCGATTCGAGTTCCAAAGCCTCGACGTCGAGGAGAGTGGGCCCCCACCCGCAGGCCTCTACTTCAACAGCATGTCATTCGCCGGTACGAGCATCAGCTTCAGCGCCAAGGTCTTCTTCGAGGAGACCGACGACGTCGAATGGCGGTATCGCTCAACGCGGTTTGAAGCTTTCGATGTTCGCCCGGTCGTCGACGACCTCGAGGAATATGGGCTCGATCAGGCTGCCGCCGCCGACCTAAAGCTCATCATCGACCCGCGCAACATCACCATGACGCCGCGTGCCGACGCTAACGGCGCCGTGCCCAAACAAGGCTGAACGGCCGCTATCAACAGCTTGAGGCGCGTGCGCCGCTGGTCCTTTGACGGCGCAGAATCGACCTTGACTCTCGCAGCTGAAATCTAGAACAAATAGGGAACATGATGACGAACCCCTATCCGGAGGTAAACTGGGAGCGTGCGGCCCGAGCCCGCCATAGAGTCTTTGCGCGCGCAGATCGAGAAGATCGAAGGCAGAAGCCGGCGTGCCAAATCGGTTCTCCCGTTTGGGATTGCCGACGTCGACTCACGACTCCCGGGTGGCGGGTTGGCGCTCGGCGCGCTGCATGAGATCGCCGGCGGTGGGAATGGCGCGGTCGATGGCGCCGCAGCAGCCTTGTTCAGCGCGGGCGTCGCGGCTCGAACCAAGGGCAAGATCCTCTGGTGTATCACCCGTCCGGACCTGTTCGCGCCGGCGATCGCTCAGGCAGGTCTTGCGTCCGATCGCGTAATCTATCTCGAAGCCGGTGATGACAAGACCGTGCTGGCCTGCATGGAGGAAGGGCTGCGCCATGGTGGCCTCGGGGCGGTTCTCGGTGAGGTGGCGCGGCTTTCCATGACAGCCTCGCGCCGCCTGCAGTTGGCGGCCGAGGGAAGCGGATCGATCGGGATCGCGCTGCGGCGTTGGCGACGACAGACCGAGGCCACTGATTTCGGCCAACCCACCGCCGCGATGACACGCTGGCGCGTGTCTATGGTGCCATCGACACCCCTACCTGTTCCGGGCGTAGGGCGTGCCCGCTGGCTGGTCGAACTGATCCGCGCACGCGCGGGCGAGAGTGCAGATTTCGAGTTGGAGGCGTGCGATGACACGGGTCGTCTCGCTCTTCCTGCCGAGTTGGTCCACCGACCGGCTCCGGCGGAAGGCTGGCGACGCGGCGCCTCCGGCTGAGGCGCCGCTCGTCCTGATTGGCCGGGAAGGAAACAGGCGGGTGGTGCTGGCGGCGAATGCTGCTGCCGTGGCCGCCGGCCTTCGCCCCGGCATGCCTGTGACCAAGGCTCAGGTCCTGGTGCCAGACCTCATCGTGCAAGATGCCGAGCCGGCAGCCGATGTGGAGGCACTTGATCGGCTCGCCACCTGGCTCCTGCGCTACGCGCCTGTCGTGGCCCCTGATCCTCCAGACGGGATCATCATCGACTCGACCGGAGCCGATCACCTTCACGGCGGCGAAGCTGTCATGCTGGAGGGCCTGATCGGTAGGCTGGCCATGTCCGGTATCGCCGCTCGCGGTGCGATCGCCGACAGCTGGGGCGCGGCCCACGCCTTGGCCCGGTTTGCAGCCCGCGCGACGATAATCGCTCCTGAACGTCATGATGCATCGCTGTTGGAACCGCTTCCGCTGGCCGCGCTGCGCATCGACGCTTCGATAGTCGCGGCGCTGCGGACGCTTGGCTTTGAAACCATCGGCGATATCCTCGCGCAGCCGCGCGCGCCGCTCACCCTGCGCTTCGGTCCAGCGATCGGCCGCCGTATCGATCAGGCGCTTGGCGATCTGTCAGAGCCGATCGATCCGATTCGACCCGCCGACCTGATCGAAGTGCGCAGGTCGTTCGCGGAACCGATTGGCGCGGCGGAGACCATCGCCCGCTACATCGCCAAGCTCGTCGATCAGCTCTGCGACCGCCTCGAGGCAGCGGGTCTCGGCGCACGACGCCTCGACCTTATCTGCCACCGTGTCGACAGTCGCTCACAGGCGGTCCGGGTTGGAATGGCAACGCCGGTCCGGGATGCAAAGCGCCTGACGCGCCTCCTATGCGACAAGATCGAGACGATCGAGCCCGGCTTTGGAATCGAGGTGATGACGCTTGCAGCCAGCGTCGCCGAGCCGATCGAGCGCCGGCAAACCGTTAGTTCGCTTATCGAGGAGAGTGTGCCGGACGTCTCGGACCTGATCGATACGCTCATGAACCGGGTGGGCGAGCAGGCGCTCTATCGGCTGGCGCCGGTTGCGAGCGACGTCCCGGAACGCTCCGTTGCCCGCATTCCGGCGATGGCCGCCGATACGGGCGCAGCATGGCCCGGCCATTGGCCGCGGCCCTCGCGTCTGCTGGCCCATCCGGAGCAGGTCGAGACTGTAGCGCTCTTGCCTGATCATCCGCCCGTTTCATTCACCTGGCGCGGCGTGCGTCGCCGACTGCGCCGGGGTGATGGACCGGAGCGCGTGTTCGGAGAGTGGTGGAAGCGCGACGCCGAATTGGTCGCCGTCCGAGACTATTTTCGGGTCGAGGACGACGCCGGCGAACGCTACTGGCTTTATCGTGCCGGTGACGGCGAAGACACGGCGACGGGGTCGCACCGCTGGTTCATCCACGGGGTCTTCGGATGAGCTCACCTCGCTACGTCGAACTGCAGGTCACCTCACACTTCAGCTTCCTGCGCGGCGCGTCCTCCTGCGAGGAACTGTTTGCGCAAGCGGCCTTGGCTGGGATCGAGGCCGTCGCCATCGTCGATCGGAATTCGCTCGCCGGCGTCGTCCGTGCTCATGAAGCGGCCAAGACGACCGGCGTTCGCCTGATTGTCGGTTGCCGGCTCGACCTCGCTGACGGGACATCCGTGCTGGTCTATCCGACGGATCGACCCGCTTATTCGCGCCTCTGCCGTCTTCTGTCCCTCGGCAAAAAGCGAGGGGGCAAGGCCCGGTGCGTCCTCGAATGGCCTGATCTCGTCGCGTATGGTGAAGGCCTGATCGTCACACTTGTACCCGACCTGGCGGATGACGAGTGCGCGTTCCGGCTGCGGCGATTGCGGGACGCTTTCGGCGACAGAGTCTATCTCGCGCTCACCTTGCGCCGCCGGCCAAACGATCAGCTCCGACTGCATGAGCTTTCGAACATGGCCACACAGATGCGCGTGCCCACCGTGGTGACGAACGACGTCCTCTTCCACGAGCCGACCCGGCGGATCCTGCAGGACGTGGTCACGTGCATCCGTCACAACGTCACGATCGATACGCTTGGCGATCGGCGAGAGCGACATGCCGATCGCTACATCAAGCCGCCGGACGAAATGCATCGTCTGTTCAACCGCTATCCCGAGGCCCTTGCCCGGACGCTGCAGATCGCGGACCGCTGCCGCTTCAGCCTCGACGAACTTGCATACCAGTATCCGGAAGAGCGAGACGATCCCGCGCTTACGCCCCAGCAGACATTGTCAAAGCTCACCTGGGAGGGGGCCGCTGAACGCTATCCCGAGGGCGTACCCGAAAGCGTGACCGCCGCCCTCCAGCATGAGTTGCGGTTGATCGAGAAACTGGAATACGCGCCTTATTTCCTGACCGTGAACTCCATCGTTCGCTTCGCGCGGTCAAAGGACATTCTGTGTCAGGGTCGCGGATCGGCCGCCAACTCCGCCGTCTGTTACGTTCTTGGCATCACCTCGATCGATCCGGGCCGCAACGACCTGCTGTTCGAGAGATTCATCTCCGAGGAACGGCGCGAGCCGCCCGACATCGACGTCGATTTCGAGCATGAGAGGCGCGAGATCGTCATGCAGTGGGTGTTCGAGACCTATGGCCGAGAGCATGCAGCGTTGTGCTCGACCGTCATCCGGTATCGCACCAAGGGCGCGCTGAGGGACGTCGGCAAGGCGCTCGGCCTGCCCGAAGACCTGATCGGCACTCTGTCGTCGCAGGTCTGGGCTTGGTCGGAGGAAGGCGTCGAGAAGCGTCACGTCGAGGAGTTGAACCTCAACCTCGCCGATCGGCGCCTTCGGATGACGCTCGACCTTGCCCGGCAGCTGATGGGCGCTCCCCGCCATCTCAGCCAGCACCCTGGCGGCTTCGTGCTCACCCATGACCGCCTCGACGATCTCGTGCCGATCGAGCCCGCGTCGATGGTCGATCGCCAGGTCATCGAATGGGACAAGGACGATATCGACGCTCTCAAGTTCATGAAGGTCGACGTCCTGGCGCTCGGCATGTTGACCTGCATGAAGAAGGGCCTCGATCTGCTCGCCGAGCACAAGGGCGTAAACCTCGATCTGGCGACCATCCCGGCGGAGGATCCTCGCACCTATGCGATGATCCGGAAGGCCGATACGCTCGGCACCTTCCAGATCGAAAGCCGCGCGCAGATGTCCATGCTGCCGCGCTTGAAACCTCGGACCTATTACGACCTCGTCGTTCAGGTCGCCATCGTCCGGCCTGGCCCGATCCAGGGCGACATGGTTCACCCCTATCTTCGGCGCCGGGAGGGGCTGGAGCCTGTCCACTATCCGAAGCCAGAGCTCGAAAAGGTCCTTGGAAAGACCCTCGGCGTTCCCCTGTTCCAGGAGCAGGCGATGCGCGTCGCGATCGAATGCGCCGGGTTCACGCCCGGGGAAGCCGACATGCTGCGCAAGTCGATGGCGACCTTCAAGTTCACCGGGGGTGTATCGCATTTCCGGGACAAGCTGATCGCCGGCATGGTGGCCAATGGCTACGACGCTGCCTTCGCCGAGCAGACCTTCAAGCAACTCGAAGGCTTCGGCTCTTACGGCTTTCCGGAAAGCCACGCAGCCTCTTTTGCGCTTATCGCCTACGCGTCGGCCTGGCTGAAGTGCTGGCACCCCGACGTTTTCTGCGCAGCGCTCCTGAACAGCCAGCCCATGGGGTTCTACGCGCCGGCCCAGATCGTCCGCGATGCGCGAGATCATGGCGTCGAAGTGCGACCCGTATGCGCCAATGCGTCCCGGTGGGACTGCACGCTCGAGCCGATCGATGATGACGGCCGATTTGCGGTCCGGCTCGGCCTGCGCATGGTCAAGGGTCTGGCGAACGCCCATGGCGCAGCGATCGTCGCTGCCCGGGCCGGACATCCCTTCATGTCGGTGGACGATCTCTGGCGCCGAGCTGGCGTGCCCGTGGGCGCGTTGACACAGATCGCTGAGGCAGACGGTTTCCGGCCGCCCTTTGGCCTAGCTCGTCGGGAAGCGCTCTGGGCAATCAAGGCACTTCGGGATGAGCCACTGCCGCTTTTTGCTGCGGCCTCGGCCCGCGAAGCGGACATCGTGCCCGAGATTGCCGAACCGGCCATCGTTCTCCGACCCATGACGGCCGGTGGCGACGTCGTCGAAGACTACCGCCACGTCAGCCTCTCTCTACGGGATCACCCCGTATCCTTCCTGCGGCAGGACCTGCGGCGGCGCCGAATGGTCACCTGCCTCGAAGCTATGGAGGCGCGTGACGGCCGGTGGCTCGAAGCGGCCGGCATCGTACTGGTCCGACAGCGGCCAGGGTCTGCCAAGGGCGTCATGTTCATAACGCTGGAAGACGAAAGCGGCATTGCGAACCTCGTGATCTGGCCGAAGGTCTTCGAGCAGAACCGTCGCACGATCCTGTCCGCGGGCATGATCGCGGTGCGCGGTCGCGTCCAGCGCGAGGGGGAAGTGGTCCATCTCGTCGCCCAGCGGCTCACGGACCTTTCCGCCGATCTGGCGAGCGTTGGCGAACGAGAGACCGCCTTCCCGTTACCGCATGGTCGGGGCGACGAGTTTCACCACGGCTCGCCGACGCCTGATCCACGCGGCTTGCCGCCTCGGACCGTTCGGCCGCGCGATATTTTCATCCCAGACCTGCACCTGGACACGATCAAGGTGAAGACAAGAGATTTTCGCTGAAGCGCAGCTAGGCGCTGAGCCATCAATCTCTCTCCTTCGCGGCGACCGTCCGAGCTCGCCACTCCCATACGGCTTCGTCGTTCCGATGCACCCAGTCAGCCAACTTCTCCACCTCGTCGATGGCCGCCATCAGCTTTTCCCGACTAACTTCGATCGTGAGGCGTCGCCATCCCCGCAGGTCGTCCTCGTCGACAGGCTCTGCGGGATTGGTGAAGAACGGGTTCGGATGCTTCTCGACCGTTCGTTCATTGTGCGTGGTTTGGAACGAGACGAAATCCTGGCCATGGGCGAAGTCGTTGCGGGCGAGGATCACTTGTTCGATGACGTCGAACCTGACGGGGCACATGCTGAACGTCTCGCCCATCACATGCTCGATGATCTGGCGATAGGCCTCGACCTTCCCTAGTTTGAACAAGGCTGCACGTTCTTTCGGATCAACAAACGCGATGCCGATCTCGCGCTCAAGCTCGGTGAAGTAGAGGCTCAACGTATCGGCGAGCAGTGATACCGCGAGCATCCCGACCAGTTCGCGAGTCTGGTCCGCCTGCATCCATTCGGCGAGGAACGGTGGCTCCGGGTCGTCGGTTTCCGGATTGAAGTAAGGTGGCTCCCATGGCCGGACCTCTTCCTCGATATCCCGCTTCAACTGCTCGAAGGGCACGCGGCCTTTGTCGTAGAACAGCCGGATGATGTCGGTGCGTTGCCGCATCCAGTAGGACAGATCCATCAGCCCTCCTGAACAATGTCGAGAAAGGCACGAGCCCAAACCGACTGCAAATCGGGTTGGGCGCAATGCACACGCTCAAAGCCCTTGCGTTTCGCATCCAGCAACGCGAGGACGCGTTGCTCCATCTTGTAGGCGGCGTCGCGGTTCTTCATCCGCTGTCGAAATTTCACGGTCCATTGCTCCAGTCCGCCGAGTTCAGTGGGAATGTGCTGATTCACGGCGGCGCAGCGTTCGTCGATGTCGTCGGCCCACCCGATCTTCCACACGTTGCGGCTGCCGAACTGCAATGCATAAGCCCAGGCCTCGCCGTCCGTGCCTGACCGATCGACGCTATAGCTGACATCGGTGGGGCGCGGACCGGTGGTGTTCCTAAGCGCGTCATTCAGGCGCCGCATCCGTACGAGGGCCGGCAGTGGAGGCAAATCGATCTCAACGGCGTTCAGTGCGAGGACAGCGGCGACATCGGCTGGATCGTCGATCTCCTCCACGCCTGCGGTTGCAACCATCGTCAGTTGTCGAGACAACAGCTGGGTCAAGACTGGCGCGGGTTCGAACTGCCAGACGCGAGTGGTCGCGACGGCATGCGGAAACTTAAAGTTGCCGGCAGCGTCGAAGTCCCTCGGATCAAGCGCCTCGCGCTCGACGAGATCGAGCGTGCGCAAGGGCTCGAATCCTATCTCAGCCATCCCCAGGATGCGGCCCTGATGCTCCGGTGCGGTCCGCTCCGTCTGTGTTCCCACGAACACCAGCCTGTCGCCGCGCTTTGCCAGGGTCAGCAGCCGCCCGAGATTGCCTTTGACGCCGAAGGTCGCAAGAGGCAGCCGCGCGAAGCCGAAACCCCATACTCTCGTGGCGAAGAGCTTCATCCGCTATTCCGCCACTGCCGCCGAGCGAATTTTACGCAGGGTCCCGGTGGTCGGCACCCTTACAGCAAACCAGTCAGTCGTCATGGCGTCTGCTTGTTCCTGCTGCCACGTCCGCCCGCGGCGCGTGACGACATGATCTCCGGGTGCGTTGAGTCGATCATTGATGACGATGCAGTTCAGCGCCGGCAGGTCATTGGCCACACAAATGTCGCCGACCACTCCAAGTTGCCGGTTGAGCGTGATACCGGCCCGGCGATCCATCCCCATGGCCTCGGCAAGATCGCCGTAGGTGATGACGGTCGGGCGACGCGGATTGCGCGCGGACGACATGACTGTAGACACCAGGATCAGCCAGACCTGCTGAGCCCTTACGTGAACGGGATCTCCGGTCTTGAAGTAGCGAAGGGGTGGGGCAACATCATCGGGCATCGTGCGCTCCTGCATTGATCGTGCAAATTTGCACGCTGGAGGCGGCATTGCAAGAGTCGTGTCGTTTCGATCGACCAAGACGGCGAGAGCTCGCCGCAACCCTCTTTTCAGGAGTTACGCTTCCGCGGGAATAAGTGTTTCTGGAGCGCCTCTTACGCCACCGAAGTACGGCGCTTCGAAACGCGCCCATTCGGACGAGACAATGGTCGATCGGCATAGAGAGGAGACGTTCCGGCACCGGACGCTGCATGCCGGTAGAGCAACGTGCCCGTCGCATCGCGATCGGCGGGGTATGCGAACGCGTAGCCCTGACCAAGCCCACAGCCCATCGCCCAAAGCTGACTCGCCTGAACCTCGGTCTCGATGCCGACTGCGACCACTGCGACGCCGAGACGGCGGGCGATCTCGATTAACCCTTCCACGATGATGGTGCTCGGATCGTCAGGCCACAGCCGGGCGACGAATGCCCGGTCGATCTTGATGATATCGACCGGCACATTCACCAGATGGGTAAGCGAGGCGTAGCCCGTGCCGAAGTCGTCGAGGGCGACGCGCACTCCGGCCGCACGCAACACCTCGATCTCCCGCGCTACGACGCGATCATTCCGCCCGAGATAGACGTCCTCGCTTATCTCCAACACGATCTTGTTCAGCCCGATGCCGGCTTTGGAGAAGGTCTCGGAGACCTTCTTGGCGAGGCTGCCTGTGTAGAAATCCGCTGTCGACACGTTCAGGCTGACCTGCTCGACGAGCAGTCCCGCGTTTTGCCAATGAACTATGTCAGCAGCGACAATCGCCATCATGCGGGCCGTCAACTCGGAGGCGACATGAGCGTCAGTCGTTGCTTCCTGGAAAGAGCCGGCAGGAAGAAGATCGCCGCTTCGCGATCGCAGTCGGCACAGGGCTTCGAGCCCCACGATGAGGCCGGTGTCCAGCCTCAGGATCGGCTGGTAGTGCGCCTCGATACGATTTTCGGCCAAGGCTTCCGAGACATCACGGATCGCGGCGCGCCGGCTCGTAATCCGCGAGCCGATGCCAGGCCAGTAGCGAACGAAGCCGCCACGGCCTGTCTCCTTCGCATGGTAGAGCGCAAAATCGGCCGCTTCTCCGACGCTCGTCGCCGTGCGTTCGGTCTTGCTCAATGTCGCGCCGCCGATGGTCGCGCGAGGTACGACGGTGTGTCCGTCGCAGTCCGCCGCCACCTCAAGCTCGTCGAATACGCGTTCGGCCGCAGCATTCAGGTCGGCGACATTTGCCGGCTGTTGGAGGATGACCGCGAACTCGTCGCCTCCTATCCGATAGGTGACGTCCGGCGCCATCGCGCGAGCGATACGCGCCGAGGCGGCACGGATCAGAGCGTCGCCCGCCAGATGCCCGAACGTGTCGTTGACGATCTTGAGGTTGTCGAGGTCGATGATGAACAGTGCCCACGACCCGACATCGTCGCAGCGAAGCTGAGCCATCGCGCCGTTATAGGCTGCCCTGTTGGCCAGACCGGTCAGTGCATCGACATTCGCTCGACGATCCCGATCGAGCGTACTCTCGTGTCTGCGGAAGGCTGTCTCGCAGAGCTCCACGCAGGCTTCAGCCACCTCTCGCTCGACATCCGCGACCTGACGCGCGCCGTGAAAATAGAGGTTCATCACCGCTAGAGTATCGCCCGCTGCCCCAAGCACAGGCAGTGACCAACACGCCGATACGCCAAGTCCATGAATGATCGCCGCACTATGGGAGGCGCGAGGGTCGGACGCGAGATCTTCCAGGAGCACTGGCTTGCGCGAAGACGCGGCTCGCCCGGGTGCATCGGTGTCGGGCCCGATCGCAACCCCGTCATGCGCTTGGCTGTAGGCTTCCGGGAAGCTCGGTGCCGCTAACGGTCGCATGACGCCGGTTCGATCGATGGCGAACACCGAACAGAGCACACCGGGCCATGTCTTTTCGACCCGCAAGCAAAGTTGCCGCATCGTGTCGAAGAGCGGCTCACCGTTCGCGATCATCCGTAGAATTTCGTTCTGAAAGCGCAGCAACGACGGGTCACCCAGGAACACACTTCGCCAACGCTGATGGTAATCGCAGTTCGCTTAACGGCTGACCTCTGAACACGATAAACATTTCATTATCCTACAAGGGGGGAAGGCCTTCCCCTGCGGCCGAGCCCAAGGTCTCTGCCGACCCCTTCTGCGGGGAGACCCCGCAACGCCCCCTGAGAGTGAGAGTGAAGGCCGGATTGCCGTGACGGGTTTAGGGCTGGGAGAGAGGCTTCCGGCGCCCGTCGCGGAGATCTGAGATGTCCAGACGAACTGCTTCGCCACGCCCAGGCCAGGACCGTGCCAGCCTTTACGACGAGATCACTGACAAGATCGTCGCCGAGTTGGAGGCCGGTCGCGTGCCTTGGGTCCAACCGTGGGGAACGACGGCCGCGAAGGCCCCGCTTGCCATGCCCAAAAACGCTTCCACCGGCCGGCACTATTCGGGCATCAACATCCTGATCCTTTGGGGCGCAGTGGTCGAACACGGCTTTCCGGGTCAAAGCTGGCTCACCTTCCGTCAAGCACTCTCGCTCGGCGGCAATGTCCGCAAGGGCGCGCGCGGTACGACCGTCGTATATGCGGACCGCTTCACGCCAGAAGACGAGAAGCGCCGCGCCCGCGAGAGCGGTGAGGACGCGCAGGCGATCCCGTTCCTCAAGCGCTTCACCGTCTTCAACGGTGCGCCGTAACGGCGGAAATTAAGGAGTGCTATCATGGATAGTTGAT
>NZ_LSIA01000179.1:0-333 GCF_001556015.1 Novosphingobium sp. CCH12-A3
GTTCGGAGGGGGGCCTAGCGATGTTCTCTCCGAGACATTGCGGGCCTACCCTACCTGACCAGGTCGAAGGTCTGCCCGATCGCTTCCATCCGGCGGTAACGCTCGAGCTGGTCGAGCCTGAAGGGCGCGAGGCCGAGCTCGACGCATTCTTCGCGGCCATCCCCGTCAATCTTCGCCACCAGGGCTCTGAAGCCTATTACGAACCCACTGCGGATCGTGTCACGATGCCGCCGACCAGCCTGTTTTCCGGCTTCGACCACTACTATGCCACGCTCGCCCACGAGGTATGTAACATCGCAAGTGTCCTCATTTCGAGGACAGTCGATGGCCTTT
>NZ_LSIA01000018.1:0-54775 GCF_001556015.1 Novosphingobium sp. CCH12-A3
ATCCGGCGTGCCGCAAGACACTGTCATTCAACGAATTAGTTTCGAATCCGACTCTAAGATTCCGATTACTGCCCCTGCCCTATCCCTCTGCCATGCCATCCGAAATCGTCAGTCTGATAGACAAGCCGCACCTACTTGCCCTCCTCCTCGCCATTGGCGCTGCCATCGGTATCGCGGTCGAGCGCTTTGCCGAGGGTTTGAAGCGCGCCGAACGCCGGGCCTTCTGGCGGGGTCGAAAATCGGCTGAACGAAAATACCGTCCACACCAGGCCCCCACGCTCTCCCACAAGAGCCAGACAGAAGTTGCCGCAGAGCAGCTCCGCCGAGTCATGGAGGCCGATTTCAAGAGCAGGCCGCTGTTGAACCAGTCGGAAAGGCGCTTACTCGCCGTGCTCGACAAGACCTTGAGCGAAGAAAAGCCCACATGGCGCGCAACGGGTCAGGTATCGCTCGGCGAAATCCTGTTGAGTGATGACAAGGATGCCTATTGGGCCATCAATTCCAAGCGCGTCGATCTGCTCATCGTCGACGACAGCTGCCGTCCTGTCCATGCAGTGGAATTTCAAGGCAGCGGTCATCACCTCGGGGCAGAAACCGCAGCAAGAGACGCCGTGAAGAAGGAAGCTCTGCGGCGGGCAGGCATTGGCTATGTCGAGGTCATGAGCAACCAGACGCCAGCACAGGTCAGACTGCTGCTGCAAGGTCTGCTGCGCCAGCCCGCCTGAGCGTTCACGCATCTCGCGCCGATCCGCCTTGCCGCATTGGTGACGCAGCAAGCCGGATCGGCATTTGACGATCAATCGTGTTCGCGACCACCCGCGCCGATATAAAGCTCGCGCCCCATTTCGTCGTACTTGGCGCTCATCGCCTTCATGCCGGCTTCCGCCTCGGCTTCGTCAGCCGCGACAAACGTCTCGATCGGCTGGTTCTGCTTGGCGGCAAAATCGCGAACTTCCTGGCTGATCTTCATCGAGCAGAACTTCGGCCCGCACATCGAGCAGAAGTGCGCCGACTTGGCGCCTTCGGCTGGCAGCGTCTGGTCGTGATACTGCTCGGCAGTATCGGGATCGAGCGACAGGTTGAACTGGTCGCGCCAGCGGAATTCGAAGCGCGCCTTGCTCAGTGCATCGTCGCGCACCTGCGCTGCCGGGTGGCCCTTGGCAAGGTCGGCCGCGTGGGCCGCCAGCTTGTAGGTGACCACGCCGACCTTGACGTCATCGCGATCCGGCAGGCCGAGGTGTTCCTTTGGCGTCACGTAGCAAAGCATCGCCGTGCCGTACCAGCCGATCTGCGCCGCGCCGATGCCGCTGGTGATGTGGTCGTAACCCGGCGCGATGTCGGTGACGAGCGGCCCGAGCGTGTAGAACGGCGCTTCGCCGCACGCTTCGAGCTGCTTGGTCATGTTCTCCTTGATCTTGTGCATCGGCACGTGGCCAGGGCCCTCGATCATCACCTGCACGTCCTGCGCCCAGGCGCGCTTGGTCAGCTCGCCCAAGGTGTAAAGCTCGGCGAACTGCGCCTCGTCGTTGGCGTCGTAGATCGATCCGGGGCGCAGGCCATCGCCAAGCGAATAGGCCACGTCATAGGCCTTCATGATCTCGGTGATTTCGTCGAAACGCTCGTAGAGGAACGATTCCTTGTGATGCGCCAGGCACCACTTGGCCATGATCGAACCACCACGGCTGACGATCCCGGTCATGCGCTTGGCGGCCAGCGGGATGTAGGGCAGGCGGACGCCCGCATGGATCGTGAAATAGTCGACGCCCTGCTCGGCCTGCTCGATCAGCGTATCGCGGAAGATCTCCCACGTCAGGTCCTCGGCCACGCCGCCGACCTTCTCCAGCGCCTGGTAGATCGGCACCGTGCCGATCGGCACCGGCGAGTTGCGCAGGATCCATTCGCGCGTGTCGTGGATGTTGCGCCCCGTCGAAAGGTCCATCACGGTGTCGGCGCCCCAGCGGATCGACCAGACCATCTTGTCGACTTCGCTCGCAACGTCCGATGCCACCGCCGAATTGCCGATGTTCGCATTGATCTTGACGAGGAAGTTGCGCCCGATCGCCATCGGCTCGCTCTCGGGGTGGTTGATGTTGGAAGGAATGATGGCCCGCCCGCGCGCCACTTCATCACGCACGAACTCCGGTGTCACGTAGTCAGGGATCGAAGCGCCCCAGTCCTGCCCATCACGGATCAGCGCTTCCTTGGCCTGCTTGCGACCAAGGTTCTCGCGGATCGCCACATATTCCATTTCCGGGGTGATGATGCCCTGGCGCGCATAGTGCATCTGGCTGACGTTCTGCCCCGCCTTGGCACGCAGCGGTCGCTTCACCACATTCGGGAAAGGCGGCACGCCCGCCGACCGGTCCGGCCCCTTCAGGCCGTTGTCCTCAGGCTTCACTGCCCGGCCATCGTACTCCTCGACGTCGCCGCGGTCGACGATCCAGTCGCGCCGCAGCTTGGGCAGGCCCGCCGCAATGTCGATCATGACGTTGGTGTCAGTATAAGGGCCGGACGTGTCGTAGACGCGCACCGGCGGCTCGCCGCTCGAAGGCTCCAGCGAAATCTCGCGCATCGCCACGGTCAGCCCCGGAAAGCGCGCGCTTTCCACGTGGATCTTGCGGCTGCCGCGGATCGGCCCGGTGGTAACGCCGATTTCCAGCTTGGAGTTGATGTCGGCCATGCAAGCGCTCCTCTCGTCAGGCATCGGGAGCGCGGGTGCCATGGCTCTGACCTCTGGCACTGCCCTTCCCTCCGCCCGTGCTAACGGGTTCAGGTTCGACGGGTCGGGCTGCGTGACCAGCCCCTCTCAGCCACACTGGCTCCCCGGGGTATGGCCGCACTTCTAATGCGGTCTGCCGACACTGGCAACCAGCCAATCCATGAGGGTTCACACATCTTTAATGCGAATGATTCTTACTTGCATTGACTCTTGCGAATGAATCGCACTAAGGCCCGCCCATCACAGACGGGAGCCTAACGTGTCGCATCGCTTGCATTTCCTTTCAGCTACGTCCCTTGCCGCCCTCGTCCTTGGCGGACATCCGGCATATGCCGATGAAGCTGAGGACACCGAAAACCGCATCACCGTGATCGGAGACCTGGCTGAGGGCGTTGCCAGCGGCGCAACCGGCCTCCCTCTGGCCATCATCGACACGCCGCAATCGGTAACCGTCGTCGATCGCACCCTGCTCGATGACTTTGCCTTCGACGAGGTCAACGACGTCCTGCGCTACGTCACCGGCGTGAACGTCGAGGAGGCCGAGACGGACCGCACCTACTACAACGCCCGCGGCTTCGACATCACCGAAGTCATGGTGGACGGGATCCAGTTGCCGAACATCTGGGGGCCTGCGATTGGGTCGCTCGATACCGTGATGTGGGATTCAATCGAGGTCGTGCGAGGCGCCAATGGCCTGCTGTCGGGCGTCGGCAATCCTTCTGGCACGATCAATTACCGCCGTCGCCATTACACCGGCCAGCGCCGCGTCACCGGCGAACTGACTGCCGCCTCGTGGAACCGGGTACGCGGCGAAGTCGATATCGAAATGCCGCTGACGTCGGATGGCAACTGGGGCGTCCGCCTTGTCGGTGCAGCGCAGAATGCGGACTCCTACTTGCGGGACTACCGCTCGAACCGCACGGCATTGCAGGCGGTGGTCGATGGCCGCATTGCCGATAACCTGGCGCTGTCCTTCGGCTACGCCCGCCAGCAGGGCACCTCGCGCGGCGTGCTGTGGGGCGCGCTGCCGTTGCTTGACAGCGACGGCAACCAGCTCGACTGGGACTTCTCCACGTCGACCACGCAGGACTGGACCTACTGGAAAAGCAAGGACCAGACCGCGTTCGGAGAAGCCACATGGGCTTTCGCTCCTGGCTGGAGCGTCAAAACCCATCTCTCGCGCCGCATCAACGACGAACCCTCGCGGCTGTTCTACGTCTATGGCACGCCCGATGCCGAAACGGGCCTCGGCCTGTTCGGCTACCCCGGCGGCTACCTTTCCACCGCACGCGGCTGGATCTGGGACAATCGCCTCGATGGCACCTTCAAGCTCTTCGGCCGCGACCACAAGCTGACCCTCGGTGTCCAGCGCACCGCAGCGAAGTTCGGCTACCTCACCTACCCCGTCCCCGGCACCGACCCGGCCTGGGGTGCCCTCCCCGCCCTGCAATCAGGCTGGGATGGTACGGAAGTCCCCTTCCCGGCCTTTGGCGATGCCGTAGAAAGCGCGCGCATCTCGGACAAGCAATGGCGGGTCCGTGCCGCCACCGATCTCGAGCTGACCGACCGCCTCAGCCTGATCCTTGGCGCCAACTACATTGACGTGCAGACCACCGGCTTCACTTTCGGCGTCAGCGCCGCCCGCAGCGAGAGCGCGGTCAGCCCGTTCGTCGGCGCGACTTTCAGGATCCTGCCGGGCATCAACCTCTACGGCAGCTACAGCGACATCTTCAATCCGCAGAAGGAACTCGGCACAAACCTCAAGCCCGTAGGCTCCGCCAAGGGCAAGAGCTGGGAAGCCGGCCTCAAGGGCGAGACCGCCGACAAGGCCCTGTTCGGCTCGCTCGCCCTGTTCCGCTCCGAACAGTCGAACCTTGCCGAAGCCGCAGGATATGACGTCACTCTCGGCCAGACGCTCTACAACGGCATCTTCGTGCGCAGCCAGGGCGTCGAGGCGGAAGTCGGCGGCCGCATTGCTCCCGGCCTGACCGTGCAGGGCGGCGTCACCCACCTGTCGCTCGAAGGGCGCAACGGCGATCCCGTCCGCACCTATGTTCCGCGCACCACTGCCAACCTGCTGCTTCGCTGGGAGCCGGTCGAGAAGGTCCAACTTGGCGCGGCGATGCGCTGGCAGGATTCGGTGTTCATCACGAACAGCGTAGGCACGATCCGCCAGGACGATTACGCCACCCTGCAGCTCCAGGCCGGCTACAAGCTCAATGACAACGTGAGCTTCAACCTCAACGTCGCCAATGTCACCAATCACAAGCATCTCGCCAGCCTCTATTGGGATCAATCCTTCCTTTCGCCGCCGCGCAGCGTCACCGGTTCTGTCAGGATGACCTTCTGATGGCCACCACCGCCCAACAGTCTGTCCCATCGCCCCGGCGCCTCGCGCTGCCGGGGCGCGCATTCTGGGTCATGGTCCATCGCTGGGCAGGCCTCACCCTTGCACTGTTCCTTGCCGTGGCGGGCCTTACCGGTTCTCTCTTGCCATGGATCGAGGAACTCGAAGCCGCCACCGCGCCCGAACTGCACAATTCAAGCTGGACCGGCAAGCCCGATCCCCTGCGCGTGCGCGAAGAGGTGCTGGCGCGCTACCCCGGTGCCGCGCTCGATTTCCTGCCGCTCTCGGTGGAACCGGGCAAGGCGCTGCGCCTCCACCTCCACTGGCTCGATCCGAAGACCGGGCTCGAGCGTGAACACGGGCCGGGCGTGCCCGAATGGGACGACCTGTTCCTCAATCCCGTCACCGGCGAGGAGCAAGGCCGCCGCGAATGGGGCAACATTGCCCAAGGGCAGAAGAACCTGATGCCCTTCCTCTATCGCCTGCACTACAGCCTTGCCCTCGATACATTCGGGACCCTGATCTTCGGGATTGCCGCGCTTGTCTGGACGGTAGACTGTTTCGTCGGCTTCTACCTCACGCTGCCGCCCAAGGCTCCGAAGCCTGCGCGCACATCCTTCCTCGATCGCTGGCGCCCGAGCTGGCGCATCCGCTGGAAGTCCACACCCTACAAGCTCAACTTCGACCTCCACCGCGCCGGCGGCCTGTGGCTATGGCCGCTTCTGCTGGTTTTTGCTTGGTCGAGCGTCTCCTTCAACCTGCCGCAGGTCCATGTACCCGTGATGCAGGCGCTCGGCGCGCAGGATCCGCGGCTGATCTTGGAGGAAAGCGCCCTGGCTGTTCCTCGGAACAACCCCGTCCTCGATTTCCGCGCCGCAACCGAGCGCGCCAGGCAACTCGCTGAACAGGAGTCCATGAAGCAAGGACTTGTGCCGCTCGAAGAGGGCGAAAGCTGGCTATGGCACGTGCCAACCAGCGGCATGTACGTCTACGGCTTTACCACCGCGGCAGATATCGGCCATCACGGCGGCGGCACAGGTATCGCTTTCGACAGCAACACCGGCGAGATGAAGGCTGTCTACTGGCCCAGCGGCGTCAACGGCACCAATACGTTCAGCAACTGGCTCACGGCGCTGCACATGGCGCAGGTCTTTGGCCTGCCCTACCGGATCTTCGTCAGCATGCTGGGTCTGCTCGTCACCATGCTGTCCGTCACCGGAGTGGTCATCTGGCTGAAAAAGCGCTCGGCGCGTGCGGGTCGTTCCCTCCGCGTCCGAAATACTTGACCGATCACCCGGCCGGCTGGACTTAATCACGCGATTAAGCATATTCCTGCTCCAGGCCCGCAAGCCCGGACGATGGAGCAGGATCATGGCCATGACCGAATTGGTGTCATCACCGCAAATCGCGCCTGTCGCCGCGCCCGAAGCGCCTGGTCCGCTCCCGCGCGTATGCATCATCGGCGCAGGCTGCTCGGGTTTCACTACCGCCAAACGCCTGCAGGATCGCGGCATCCCCTTCGTCGTTTACGAAGCGTCCGACGACATTGGCGGGAACTGGTACTTCAACAATCCCAACGGCATGTCGGCCTGCTACCAGAGCCTGCACATCGACACGTCGAAATGGCGGCTGGCGTTCGAAGATTATCCCGTCCCCACAGAATGGCCGGATTACCCCCATCATGCCCAGCTTCTGCAGTATTTCCACGATTACGTTGATCACTTCGGCCTGCGCCCGCACATCCAGTTCAACACGCGGGTAGAGAGTGCGACGCGGCGAGGCGAAGGCGGTTGGAATATCTCCCTTTCCACGGGTGAGACCGAGCGCTTCGATGCACTTGTCGTGGCCAACGGCCATCACTGGGCTGCGCGCATCCCCGATTATCCGGGCCACTTCTCCGGTCCCCAGATCCACAGCCATGCCTATCGCAGTCCGTTCGATCCGGTCGATTGCGTCGGCAGGCGCGTACTCGTTGTCGGAATGGGCAACAGCGCCATGGATATTGCTTCGGAGCTGTCGCAGCGCCCGATCGCCTCGCGGCTGTTCGTTTCCACCCGGCGCGGGGTCTGGGTCTTGCCAAAATACTACCGCGGCCAGCCGCTCGACAAGAATCCCGCCCCATCATGGATGCCCAAGCGGCTGCGCAACTGGCTGGCCACGCGCATGATAAAGAAGCTGGTCGGCCGGATGAGCCAGTACGGCCTGCCCGAACCCGATATCGGTCCGTTCGAGAGCCACGGCACAGTCTCGGGCGAATTCCTGCTCCGCGCCGGCTCGGGCGACATCATCATGAAGCCTGGCATCGAGCGGCTCGACGGCGATGGCGTCGCCTTCAGCGACGGAACCCGCGAGCAGGTGGACGTGATCATCTGGGCCACCGGCTATGACATTCGCTTCCCGTTCTTCGACGATCCCGCATTCACCGCCGATGCAGACAATCGCCCGCCCCCCTTGTTCAAGCGCATCATGAAGCCCGAAGTACCAGATCTGTTCTATGTCGGCCTCGCCCAGCCCCTGCCGACCCTGGTCAATTTCGCCGAACAGCAGTCGAAGCTCGTCGCCGCCTACCTTGCAGGCGACTATGCCCCGCCATCACCAGCCGAAATGCATCGCATCATCGCCGCCGACGAAGCCTACCATACCGGCCAGTACTATGCCGCACGGCGCCATACGATCCAGTTGGACTTCGACGCCTATGTTCGCGCCTTGAACAAGGAACTCGCGGCAGGCGCAAGGCGAGCCCGGGCCGAGGGCAACCGTCGGCCGATCCCGGCCCGATCCTCGCCACCTGTCTGATCAAGGCGCGATCGTCTTGTCCAACCGTGCGCGGCTACTCGGCCGCCTCCGCAAGGGGCACATCCCGCCGTACCCCGTCGTAGATGAACTCCTGCCCATCCAGGTCGATGGACGGAAAGGCCTCACGCTCCAGCCAGTAGTTCTGGTTGTGCCGCCAGACATCGTTTGACCCGCGCCTTGGCAGCTTGTCCATGTCGCGCATCAGATAGCCGGGATTGAAATTGTCTTCCTCGATCCACGGCAAGATTTCCATGCCCACATCCTCGTCGCGGAAGGCGACTTCCACCTTCTTCGCACCGCGCTCCGCCATATGGTTCAGCAGGTGGCAGACAAAGTCGGCCATCATGTCGACGCGCAAGGTCCAGCTCGCGCGGAAATAGCCGAAGACCCACGCCATGTTGGGCACGCCGGTGAACATCATGCCACGGTAGGTCACCGTCTTGCCCCAGTCCACGGCCTGGCCATCCACCTCGAAAGGAATTTCGCCCAGCACTTTCAGCCGGAAGCCGGTGCAGGCCATGATGATGTCTGCTTCCAGCAATTCGCCACTGCTGGTCAGGACCCCTGTCTCGGTGAACCGGTCGATCGTGTCGGTCACTACCGTCGCGTTGCCCGCCACGACCTGCTGGAACAGATCGCCGTCAGGCAACTGGGCCAGCCGCTGCTGCCAAACGCGATAGCGCGGGGCGAAGTGCGGCTCGAACTGGAAATCCTCGCCCACGTACCCGCGGATCAGGGCACGCAGGTCCTCGGCCATGGCTTCGGGCTCTTCGCGGCTGCGACGGTCCATTTCATGGAAGTTGTAGATGTAGTCCTGCCGCACAACGCGATGGATCGTCGGTTCATCGATCCCGATCGTGCGCAACCGCTCGGCCAGTTCGCTCACGTTAGGCGCAGCATAGAACCAGGTTGGCGAGCGCTGGAGCATCGTGACCTTGGCTCCCAGATCGCACAGCGCCGGGACCACTGTGGCCGCCGTGGCGCCCGATCCGATCACGAGAACCCGCTTGCCCGAAACGTCAGTCGCCGGGTCCCACAGCTGGGCGTGGACGAACAGACCCTTGAAGTCGGAAACGCCCTGCCACTCCTTCGGGATGTAGGGCACCTGGTGGTCATAGTAGCCCTGGCACATCCACAAGAAATTGGCCGTGAACGCGGCCGTGTTTCCGTCCTTGGTCCGTGCTTCCAGCGTCCACCGGTTGCTGGCACTATCCCACTTTGCACTGGTAATCGTGTGGCCATAGCGGATGTGCCGGTCGATCCCGCCTTCCTCGATCACCTCGCCCATGTAGTCGAGAATTGCCTGCGCGCTGGCAATTGGCGCGCCGACCCAGGGCTTGAAGCGATAGCCGAAGGTGTACAGGTCGGAATCCGATCGCACGCCGGGATACTTGTGCGTCTCCCACGTGCCGCCGAACGTGTCCTTGGCTTCGATAATCGCATAAGTCCTGCCCGGGCACTGCTCCTGCAGATGCCAGGCAGAGCCTATGCCGGAAATGCCCGCGCCGACGATCAATACGTCGAAGTCGCCGCCCGATGCTGCGTGCTCGCTCATCATGCCTCTCCATGGTCTGACGCCATTGCGGCCGTTTTCGGCTCACTGCAGAAAGTGACATTGATCGTCGTCAACATGCAACCGGCTGCGCATGAGGATGAAGCGTTCGGTCAAGAAAATGAAACGCTCGAGGACTTTCCGTCAGCCGCCTGCCTGCCACTGCCGCACCACTTCGACCGGCCAAACGAGCATCAGCACGTTGAGCGTCAGGTTGTCGCGGATCATGGCCAGCGTGAACAGCTCGAATGCCACACCCACCAGTATCGTCACGGTCGCCGGCGCGCGACTGGCAAAGACGAAGCCCAGCGCCATGAACGCCATGTCGCAGAAGGAGTTGAGCACGCTGTCGCCCGAGTAGCCCCACGAAATCGTTACGGCACGATAGCGATCGATGATAATCGGGGAATTCTCGAGGATCTCCCACGATCCCTCCACCAGCACCGCCATCGCCAACGCCCACTGCGGCGAAATCGCCTTGAAACCGGCCCTCCGCCACAGCAAATGCGCCGCGCCGTAGAACAGGAAGCCATGGATGACGTGGCTGAAACTGTACCAGTCGGAGATCTGCTGGCTGTTCTCGGCCGACTCCACCACGCCCTGCCACAGCCGGATCGTGCCGCACGGGCAGATCGGCGGTCGCGCCATGCCAAGCAGGATTATCACGATCCCCAGCGCGACGCCTGCGGCCGCAATCCACCCCGCCCTGCCGGGCCGCAATGAAACCCTGCTTGCCATTTGCCGCCACTCCCCCCGTTCCATGCCCTTTCTGACGGGTGAAGCTGACAGCGACAAGCCCATGGTTGCACCGGCAACCGCATCCCCCTAAGCGCTATGGTCATGAGCGTGCGACACTGCGACATCGCGATCCTCGGCGGAGGGCTGGCTGGCGGCCTCGTCGCCCTGGCCCTGCGCCAGGCCCGCCCCGAACTCGACCTCGTCCTTGTCGAACAGGGCGAAACGATCGGCGGCAACCACGTCTGGTCGTTTTTCGGCACTGACGTGACCAAGGCCGGGCGCGAACTGCTCGATGGCATGGTCGTTGCGGCCTGGCCCGAATACACCGTCCGCTTCCCGCGCTACGAACGCCGGTTGAAGACCAGCTACTACTCGATCAGCTCCCACCGCTTCGACAAGGTCGTCCGCCAGCGCCTTGGCGAGGCATCGATCATGACCGGCGTCCGCGCCCTCGCCTGCAGCTCCACCAACGCCACCCTGTCCGACGGCACGCGGCTCGAGGCAAAGGGCGTGATCGACGCTCGTGGCCTGCGTAACGTAACAGACCTCACCGGCGGCTGGCAGAAGTTCGTCGGCCGTCGCTTTCGCCTCTCGACCCCCCACGGCCTCGAAGCGCCGATCGTCAAGGACGCCACGGTGGAGCAGATCGACGGCTACCGCTTCGTCTATTCGCTCCCCTTCACCGCAGACGAAATCTTCGTCGAGGACACCTACTACTCCGACGGCCCCGCCCTCGATGCCGACGCCATTCGCGCCCGCATCGACGCTTACGTTGCCGCCAAGGGCTGGCATGTCGCCGAAGTGCTGGAAGAGGAGCAGGGCGTGCTGCCTGTTGTCGCCGGTGGCAATTTCGACGCCTTCTGGCGCGCCAGCGGCGGCCCTGTCGCCCGCGCCGGAGTCCGCGCCGGGCTGTTCCAGGCCGTCACCAGCTATTCGCTTCCCGATGCCGTGAAGTACGCCTTGGCCCTCGCCCGCCAGCAGGACCTGTCCGGCGAAGCTCTCGCCCAGTTCAGCGAATACTGGGCGCGCGAACACTGGGCCCAGTCCGCCTACCTGCGCCAGCTCTCCGCGCTGCTCTTTGCAGGCGCCGAGCCTGACAAGCGCTACCGCGTACTCGAACGCTTCTACAGCCTGCGCCACGGGCTGATCGAGCGCTTCTACGCCGGCAAGACCACCGTCTTCGACAAGGCCCGCATCCTCGCGGGCAAGCCGCCGCTGCCGATCACCCGCGCCTTGGGCGTGCTCACCGGCCTCGGCGCGCGGCCCAAGCCTCTTACCCTTGCAGGAACCCCACGATGAAGCGCGCTTGCGTAATCGGCTCCGGCTTCGGGGGCCTCGCCCTCGCCATCCGCCTCCAGTCCGGCGGCATCCAGACGACCGTTATCGAAGCGCGCGACAAGCCCGGCGGCCGCGCCTACCACTGGGAGAAGGACGGCTTCACCTTCGACGCCGGCCCCACTGTCGTCACCGATCCCGCCTGCCTGCAGGAGCTCTGGGCCCTGAAGGGCCACCGCATGGCCGATGACGTCGAGCTCATGCCGGTGATGCCGTTCTATCGCCTCAACTGGCCCGACGGCACCAACTTCGATTACTCGAACGACGAGACCCACCTCCGCGCCGAGATCGCCAAGCTCAATCCGGCCGACGTCGCCGGATACAACGAGTTCCTGCAATACTCCGCAGGCGTGTTCGAGGAAGGTTACGTGAAACTGGGCTCGGTCCCGTTCCTTGATTTTGCGTCCATGCTCAAGGCCGCGCCCGCGCTTGCCCGCTATCAGGCCTGGCGCTCGGTCTATTCGATGGTGTCGTCCTACGTAAAGGACGAACGCCTGCGCGAGGCGTTCAGCTTCCACACCCTGCTCGTCGGCGGCAACCCGATGAACACCAGTTCGATCTATGCCCTGATCCACAAGCTGGAGAAGGACGGCGGCGTGTGGTGGGCCAAGGGCGGCACCAACAAGCTGATCCAGGGCATGCTCACTCACTTCCAGCGCCTTGGCGGCGAAGTGCGCATGAGCGATCCGGTCACCCACATCGAGACGCTGGGCACGCGAGTCACTGGCGTCACCACAAAGAGCGGCTGGTCGGCAAAATTCGATGCCGTCGCCTCCAACGGCGACATCGTCCATTCCTACCGCGATCTGATGCCTGACAATCCACATGCACAACGTCGTGCAAAGGCTTTGACCAAAAAGAAATTCTCGCCTAGCCTGTTCGTCGTCCACTTCGGCGTCGAAGGGACCTGGCCCGGCATTCCGCACCACATGATCCTGTTCGGCCCGCGCTACAAGGGCTTGCTTGACGACATCTACAAGCACGGCGTCCTTCCGGAAGATTTCTCGATCTACCTCCACCACCCGACCGTGACCGACCCCTCTGTCGCGCCTGAAGGGATGAGCACCTTCTACGCGCTCGTTCCCGTGGCCAACATGGGCAAGCTTCCGGTCGATTGGGACGAGATCGGGCCGATCCTCGAAAAGCGAATCCTCGATGAAGTCGGCCGCCGCCTCATCCCGGACATCCATTCGCGTATCGTAACGAAGTTCCACTACGCGCCGTCTGACTTCAAGGCCGACCTGTCGGCCCATCTCGGTAGCGCGTTCAGCCTCGAACCGCTGCTCACGCAAAGCGCATGGTTCCGCGCCCACAACCGTGACGATGCCATTTCCAACATGTATCTGGTTGGCGCGGGAACCCATCCGGGCGCCGGGATTCCCGGAGTGGTGGGCTCGGCCAAGGCCACCGCGAAACTGATGCTGGAGGATCTTGCTTGACCGGCCGCACTTCGATCAAACGTCTCGCCGTCTATTGCGGCTCTGCCTCACCTGCCGACACTCGTTACGTAACACTCGCCCGCCAGATCGGCGCCGAACTCGCCCGGCGCGGCATCGGCGTCGTCTATGGGGGCGGCAAGCTCGGCCTGATGGGCGCAGTGGCTTACGGCGCGCTTGACGCCGGCGGCGAAGTGATCGGCGTGATCCCGGAAGCTCTCGTCGGCGGCGAAGTCGCCAATCACGACTGTACAGAACTGCACGTCGTCCCCGGCATGCATGAACGCAAGAAGGCCTTTACCGACCTGTCGGACGGCTTCCTCACCATTCCCGGCGGCGTCGGCACGATGGATGAGCTGTGGGAAGCGGTCAGCTGGGCGCAGCTGGGCTACCACGCAAAGCCGGTCGGCCTGCTCAACGCCTATGGCTTCTACGACCACCTGCTCGCCTTCAACCGCCACATGATCGAAGTCGGCTTCATCCGCGAAGCCCACGCCGGAATCATCATCGCAGAGCCTGACCTCGATATCCTGCTGGCCCGCATGGAAGCCCACGTTCCGCACAGGCCGATCTTCGCGATGAAGGCCGAAGACCTCTGAGTGATGCAGGATCGCAAGTCTCTCGTTAGTAACGCCCGCAAGTCGATCCTTAAGGGCTCGAAAAGCTTCGCTGCCGCCAGTCACTTGTTCGATCGCGAGACGCGCGAGCGCGTCTGGCTGCTCTACGCCTGGTGTCGTCGCTGCGACGATATCGTCGATGCGCAGGACCATGGCGGCGCACTCGGCCTTCAGGAAGGCGCAGCCGAGCGTCTTGCGCTGGTTCGCGAGAAGACCGCGCTCGCCTTCGCCGGCCGCGAAACCGGCGATCCTGCTTTCGACGCCCTCGGCCTGGTCGCCCGGGAAACCGGCCTGACGATCGAGATGGCCCGCGCCGTGATCGATGGCTTTGCACTCGATGCCGCCGAATGGCAGCCTCACAGCGAGGCCGACCTGATGCGCTACTGCTGGCATGTTGCCGGGGCAGTCGGCGTGATGATGGCCGTGGTCATGGGCGTCTCGCCGGATGACGAAGACACGCTCGACCGCGCCTGCGATCTCGGCCTTGCCTTCCAGCTAGCCAACATCGCCCGCGACATCGAGGAGGATGACGCCGCCGACCGCTGCTACATCCCGCTAGACTGGCTTTCCGAGCTCGATATCCCGCCCGGCGAACAGATGAAGCCGCACTACCGCCCCGCGCTCACCCGGCTCGTCGCGCGGATGTGCGAGACGGCGGAAATTCACGAATGCTCGGCGCGTATTGGCGCCGCCCGCCTCAAGGGCCGCCAGCGCTGGGCCATCCTCGCCGCCGCCGGCATCTACGGCGAGATTGCCCGGGAAGTCGCCAAACGCGGCGACCATGCCTGGGACCATCGCACTGTCGTTACTAACGCTCGCAAGCTCGGTTTCATCGGCAAGGCCGCATGGTCCGCGCTGCGCCCCGTCCCGCGTTCCTGCATTGCCCGCGCCAGCCAGCGCCGCTTCAGCCGTGCTGATCTGATCGCGCTGGCTGCCCGCCATCCGGCTTGAACGCCACACTCAAAGCCTCGTCACCCTGAACTCGTTTCAGGGTCCATCTCTCGGCATAGACCGGCGTCCAATCGGCAAAATGGATCCTGAAACAAGTTCAGGATGACGAGTTTGGGACAGCAGTGGTAAGTTCGATCGCCACATGCGCTTGTCCGCGCTGCTGAATGTGGCACTCTGACCACAGGACAGGAGCAGGAACCCCGCCGTGGATGCCGCGCCAGCAATCGTTACGTCACAGGACCCAAGCCCCGCGGCGCAGTCGCAGCCTCTGGTTTATCGCACGCGGTTGCCGGTCAGGATCTGGCACTGGACCAACGCGGTCACGATCTTCGCCATGCTGATGAGCGGGGCGACGATCTTCAACGCTCACCCCCGCCTCTACTGGGGCAAGTACGGCGCCACCTTCGAAACGCCATGGCTGGAGATCGGGCGACAAGGCCAGCAAGGCTTCCTGCGCCTCGGCAGCCTCCAGTTCAATACGACCGGCTTCCTGGGATGGACGGAACACTCGACCCGGGCTTTTCCGCCTCTCGTCACGATCCCCAATTACTACAGCTTGGCCGAAGGTCGCCAATGGCACTTCTTCTTCGCATGGGTGCTGGTAATATCTCTTACCCTCTTCGTCATTTATGCCTTTTTTTCAAAGCACTTGTCGCGCGATCTTTCCCTGAAACCTGAAGATCGCAAGCTCGCGCATCTGTGGCACTTCATCAAGGAGCATGCCCGCCTGCGCTTTCCCACCGGCGAAGCGGCCAAAGCCTACAACCCCTTGCAGAAGATCGCTTACCTTGGCGTTATCTTCGTGCTGATCCCGCTGGTCGTGCTCACTGGAATGACCATGTCGCCCACGCTGAATGCTGCCTTCCCATGGTTGCTCGATATCTTCGGCGGCAGGCAGTCGGCGCGATCGATTCATTTCCTTTGTGCGACAGGCTTTTTGGCGTTCATCCTCATCCATCTTCTCATGGTTTTGCTGGCCGGTCCATTCAACGAACTTCGCTCGATCGTCACCGGATGGTATCGGCTCCCCGCACCGCGAAAGGAACGTCCATGACCCTCGTCACGCGGCGCAATGCCATCGTCGGTGCCAGCGGTCTGCTTCTGGCCGGGTGCGAGAAGATCACCGCGTCCCCGACTGTCCGCAAGGTCCTGACATTAGGTGAGAAAGCCACGCTGTCCGGCCAGCGCCTGGTGACGGATCGCAATGCCCTCGCGCCGGAATTCACGCGCGTCGATCTCTCGCCCAGGTTCCGCATGAACGGCAATCGCTTGCCCGCTTCAGCGGAATATCAGGCCCACATGGCCAGCAACTTCGCCGACTGGAAGCTGGAAATCGGCGGCAAGGTCGCCCGCCCGTTCAGCCTCACTCTCGCCCAATTGAAAGCCGCACCGCAGCGTACCCAGATCACCCGGCACGATTGCGTCGAGGGATGGAGCGCGATCGGCGAATGGACTGGCGTGCCGCTCGGCCTGCTGCTGCGTCACGCGCAGATTTCCTCAACTGCTCAATACATTGTCTTCCATTGTGCAGATGATTTCTCAGGAATTCCCTACTATGAGAGCATCGACCTGATCGACGCCATGCACCCGCAGACGATCCTCGCCCACACGATGAACCGCCAGCCCCTTCCGGTCGGCCACGGCGCCCCGATCCGCCTGCGCGTCGAACGGGCGCTCGGCTACAAGCACGCCAAGTACGTCATGCGGATCGAAGCGGTCGAAACTCTTGCCGGCATCCACGGTGGCGGAGGCGGCTACTGGGAAGACCATTCCGGCTACCAGTGGTTCGCCGGGATCTAGACCTTCACCACACCCCGCTCGATCAAGCTGCGGGCGCAATCGAGAATGGATTCTTCCACCGGCCGCATGGTCCAGCCCAGCCGCGACTGCGCATGGTTCGAACTTGCGCCACGCACATTGCCAAGCTCGCCCGTTACTTGACGGATCACCGGGTTGAACAGCGCAACCGTCCGCACCAGCCAGTCGGGCAGCTTGCGCGTCGGCACCTTGCGCGCCTGTGGCCCCAGGTTTGCCTTGAGCACCGTGGCCACGTCGGCAATCTTCAGGAACGGACCCGAGGCAATGAACCGCTCACCCGCGATTCCCGGCGCGGTCAACGCTCGCACATGCAAGTCCGCAACGTCTCGCACGTCGACAATCCCGAACCCCAAGTCCGGGCACCCCGGCAGGGCGCCCGAAAGCAGTTGCCGCACGACCTCGATCGATGGCGAGAAGTCGCCGGACCACACCGGCCCCAGCACGGCCGCCGGATTGACAGAGACGAACTCCATTCCCCCGCCTTCCGAGGCCACCCAGTCCCGCGCCGCGCGTTCAGCAATGGTCTTGGACTTCACGTAAGCGTAGACATCCGCCCCATCCAGGTTGGTCCAGTCCCGCTCGGTGAACTCGAACACCCCCTTGCCATGGCCATAGGCAATCGCGGCGACGGACGAGGTCTGCACGAACCGCGTCACCCCGGCGTCCCGTGCGTAACGTAACGCACGCAACACCCCCTCGCGCGCCGGGATGATCAGCTCGTCCTCATGTCGTGGCGCATCGGCCCGGAACGGCGAGGCGACATGCGCCACGTGGCTGCACCCGGCCATCGCCTCGGCCCACCCGGCATCGGCCGTGAGGTCCGCGGCGAAGAACCGCAACGTGTCGGCAGTCCCGCCAAGGAGCGGCCGCAATTGCGCCTCGCGTGACAGGGAACGGACCGTGGCGTGGACTGTCCACCCCTCGGCCAGAAGCTGGCGGATGAGGAACCCGGCGATGTAGCCGCTGCCACCCGATACGAGGACCGTGCCCGCCATTTTTCCGCTCTCCCCATCGATCGATTTGAGGAGAGGATAGCGCGGGGGCGTCCGGTTGCAAATCGCTACGGTTCAGCCTGCGGCAGAAGGCCCTGCGTTCGGCAGCGTTGCGGGAGAGTCAGGGGGGAGTTGCCCGTTTGCCTGCGAGAGTTGGAAAACGGGCAATTCTCCGGATTATCGCATCAGAACAAGCTCTTCCGCCATTGACGGGTGCAAAGCCACCGTCGCATCAAAGTCAGCCTTGGTCAGCCCCGCCTTCACCGCAATCGCCGCCGCCTGAAGGATCTCCGGGCTGTCCGGCCCGATCATGTGAATGCCCAGCACCTTCTCGGTCGAGGCATCGACGATCATCTTGTAAAGCCCGCGCTCAGGCCGATGCCCGAAGATGTTCTTCATCGGGCGGAAGTCGGACGAGTAGACCTTGATATTGCTGCCAAATGCTTGACGCGCCTGACTTTCTGTCAGGCCCACGCCCGCCAGCGGCGGCTGCGAAAACACCGCGCTGGGGATGGCATCATAGCTCACCGCAGTGTCCTTCCCGCCGAACACGCGGTCGGCAAAGGCCTGGCCCTCGCGGATCGCGATAGGCGTAAGCTGCACGCGGTTCGTTACGTCACCCACGGCATAGATGCTGTCGCACGCAGTCCTGCCATGATCGTCGACCGGAATCTCGCCCGTCGAACCCAATGTAATTCCGGCGTTTTCCAGGCCAAGGCCATCGGTCTTGGGCCGACGGCCAGTCGCCACCAGCACCACGTCGGCGTGGATCGGATCGGGTTGCTTGCCGACATAGACGTCGAACGATCCATCGTCCCGCTTCTCCACCCGATCGAACGGACAATTGAACTTGTATTCGATCCCGCGGGCCATGGTGATCTGGAGCAGGCGGTCCCGGAGGGATTCATCGTACCCGCGCAGGATCGTCTCGCTGCGATTGACCACCGTTACGTGACAGCCCAGCGCATTGAAAATCCCGGCGAATTCCATCGCGATATAGCCAGCGCCAGAGATTACGACGCTCTTGGGTAACTGCTCGAGATGGAAAACCTCGTTCGAGGTAATGCAGTGCTCGCTACCCGGAAATTCGGGCATCACCGGCCAGGCGCCGGTTGCGATCAGGATGTACTTCGCGCTGATCTCCTTGCCCGAGGCCAGCCGCACGCTGTGCGGCCCCGCCACCTCTGCGCGCTCAAGGAAGCGTTCGACCTTGTTGGTCTCCAGCGTGTTGGTGTAGGCCGTGTTGAGCCGGTCGACATCCCTGAGCACAGCGTCACGTAACGTCGGCCAGTCGAACGTCATCTTCTCGACTGTCCAGCCGTAGTTGGCCGCGTCCTGCAGTTCCTCGGCGAAATGCGATCCATAGACCAGCAGCTTCTTGGGCACGCAGCCGCGGATCACGCAGGTGCCGCCGACGCGGTATTCCTCAGCCACCGCCACCCGCGCGCCATGGCTCGCGGCAATGCGGCTGGCGCGCACACCGCCCGATCCTGCACCAATCACGAAGAGATCGTAGTCGAAGTCCTGCCCGGAAACCTGCTCAGCCATATGCACTCCTGTTGGTGAAGCGCATATGGCCTCTGGTCTTGGCCAAGACCAGAGGCATTTAGGCGATATTGTTAGCCTTGCAAACTATCAGCCGCCAATTCCTGCAGCGGAGAGAAGTGCTTCCGTCGACGGATCGAAGCCAGCACCGCCGCCAGCCTCGATCTGCTTCGCAATCGCCTTGCCCAGCTCGACGCCGAACTGGTCGAACGGGTTGATTCCCAGCATTGCGGCCGAAACGAACGTGCGGTGCTCGTGGAACGCGATCAGCGCGCCCAGCGTGGCAGGGTTCAGGTCATCGCACAGGATCGTCGCCGAAGGCCGGTCGCCGGGATAGGCACGGGCACCGTCGTCAGACGCCTTGCCCGCCATCAGCGCCGCCCCTTGGGCAAAGCAGTTCGACAGGAGAATCTCATGGTGGGCCGGGTCAAGATCGTGACCAGGCGTTTTCACGGCGAGGAAGTCCACCGGGATCAAGTGCGTGCCCTGATGGAGCAGCTGAAACACCGCATGCTGCGCATCGGTGCCGACGCCGCCCCACGTTACCGGCGCGCTGGCGCGGGTCAGAGGAGAGCCATCGGCGAGCACGCTCTTGCCGTTCGATTCCATTTCGAGTTGCTGGAGATAGTCGGGCAGCAGCTTCAGCCGCTCGTCATAGGCGAATACCGCGCGCGTCTGGCAGCCTCGAACCTGCGTGTAATAAAGGTCGGCGAAGGCCGCGCGCACCACGATGTTCTCGGCAAGGTCGGCGTCGATGAAGTGCCGGTCGATCGCTGCAGCGCCATCGAGGAACTCGGCAAAGCCTTCCCAGCCCAGCGCCATGGCCACCGGGAAGCCGATCGATGACCACAGCGAATAGCGTCCACCCACCGTTTCCGAAAACGGCAGTACGCGGGTTTCATCCACGCCCCATTCGACTGCCTTTTCGGGAGATGCAGTGAGCGCAATCACGCGTCCGTAGGGATCGGCGACACCGCCCTCACGCAACCACTCCAGCGCCGAATGCGCATTGGTCATGGTCTCGGTCGTCGTGAAAGTCTTTGAGGCTACGGCAATCAGCGTCGTCTCGGGATCGCAGGCCTTGATCGCAGCCTCAAGGGCGCAGCCGTCGATGTTGGAAACGACATGAACGGCAACCTTCGCCCCTTCGCGGGTCAGAGCATCGATTGCCAGCGCCGGCCCAAGCGCCGATCCCCCGATGCCGATGTGGATCAGGCTCTTCACTTCGCCGAGCGCGCCTTCATGGATCGCTTCGACGAGCATCCGCATCCGGGCATGCAACGCCTCGGCCTCCTCGACACTGGTGTCCTTGCCGACCCCGCGTTGCGCGGTGTGCTCGGCAGCGCGGCCTTCGGTGTTGTTGATCTTTTCGCCCGCAATCAGCGCATCGCGCTGCCCCTCAAGGTCCATCGCGGCTGCAACCGAGCCGAACAAGGCTTCGACTTCCGGCGAAAGGTGCGTCTTGGACCAGTCGAAGATCACCGGGCCGCCGGGCAGATCCAGCGTGGTCGAATAGCGTGTTAGCCGCGCGGCGTCGGAAAACAGAGTCTTCAGGGTTGGCCGCGGCAACTTCTCCAGTGCCGTCCAAAATTGCTGTGCGTCGCCTTCCGACATGTCCAACCTCATCCTTTCGCAACTGCGTAATGGCCCTAATGCCCTCTCGGGGACGCCGCGCCAAGCGCGCTGTTCATCGCCGCGCAAGCTGCGCAGACGTATTTCGCCGCTGTATTATACAAACAACACACTTGACGAAGGGCCTTGCTGGCAACATGACCGCGACGATGAACGACACGCCCGAAGCCAGCAGCCCCACTCCGGTAGAGCCGGCCGCGCCCGCACCTGCACCGGCCAAACCGAAGAAGGAAAAGAAGGAGGACAGCTTCCCTGTCTTCCTGATCAAGCTGGTGATCGTCGTCGCGATCTTCCGCAGCTTTATCTTCTCGCCGTTCAACATCCCGTCGGAATCGATGTTGCCGCGGCTCGAGAATGGTGACTATCTCCTCGCCGCCAAATGGCCCTACGGCTACAGCAGCTACTCGCTGCCGTTCAGCGCGCCCCTGCTGCCCAAGCGCATTTTCGCCAGTCAGCCAGAACGTGGCGATATTGCCATCTTCAAGGCGCCTCCCGGCAATGATGTCGACTACATCAAGCGCGTGATCGGCCTGCCCGGCGATACCGTACAGATGATCGACGGCGTGCTGCACCTGAACGGACAGGCCGTGCCGAAGGTGAAGGTCGAGGATTTCGTCATCCCCGTCAGCCCCAACACCGATTGCCTCTCGGCCGAATTTGTCGTGACCGAAGCTGATGGCAGCCAGACCTGCCATTACCCGCAATTCCGCGAGACGCTGCCGAACGGCAAGAGCTACAACGTGCTCGACCTTGGCCAGCGTGATGCCGACAATACCGTGCCGGTCGTGGTGCCAGAGGGCCAGTTGTTCATGATGGGCGACAACCGCGACAACTCAATGGACAGCCGCTTCCCGGCAATGGAAGGCGGCGGCATCGGCCTTGTCCCTCAGGAGAACCTCGTTGGCCGCGCGACGGTGATGATGTGGTCCACCGATGGCAGCGCCAACTGGTTCCTGCCCTGGACCTGGTTCACCGCGGCGCGCTGGAACCGCATCGGGGGCACGTTCTGAGCGCGCTGCCGCCTGAAACGCTGGGCTACCTTGCGGACCTTACCGGGGGGGCACCGACACTCGTCGATCTGTGGACCGAAGCCCTCACCCATGGCTCGATGGGCGAGGCACGCGATTACCAGCGCCTGGAGTTTCTTGGCGACAGGGTGCTGGGCCTTGCCATTGCCGAGTGGCTGCATGAAAAGAGCGATGCCGCCGAAGGCAAGCTCTCGCAGCGGCTCAACGCCCTGGTCAGCCGCGAAACCTGCGCCGATGTTGCACGCCATATTGCCCTCCCCAGCCACATCCGGCTCGGCAAGCAGGCGCGCGATGATGGCGGGACGCAGAGCGACAACATCCTGGGCGACGTGATGGAAGCGCTGATCGGCGCTCTCTTCGTCGAACGCGGGTTCGATGCCGCACGCGCTTTCGTGCGCAGGGTGTGGGACAAGCCTATGGCCACAGGGACCGGCCAGCGCAAGCATCCCAAGGCTGCTCTGCAGGAATGGGCAGCAGGCAACCGCCGCAAGCCCCCGGTCTACACTCTGGTCGCGCGCGAAGGACCCGATCATGCGGCCCGGTTCACGGTCTCGGTCGAAGTGAAGGGCGTCGGCACGGCCAGCGCCACCGGCAGCAGCAAGCAGGAGGCCGAAACCTCCGCCGCCCGCGCCTTCATGCAGGATTTCGGCTAAATCTAGCGGCGCGCGCCCATTTGGCCTAAGATGGCCGCAACTCTTCTGAAGAACTGGAATAATGACCGAAAAATGTGGCCTCGTGGCCGTCCTCGGCGCACCTAACGCCGGCAAGTCGACCCTCGTCAACGCCCTCGTCGGCCAGAAAGTGGCGATCGTATCACCCAAGGCACAGACCACGCGCGCGCGCCTCATGGGCATTGCGCTGAAGGATATCGGCGAGGACAAGGCGCAGATCATCCTGGCCGATACGCCCGGCCTGTTTGAACCCCGTCGCCGCCTCGACCGTGCAATGGTCAGCGCGGCATGGGACGGCGCGCAGGAAGCCGACGCGATCCTGCTGCTGGTCGACGCGCGCAAGAAGAAACGCGACTATCTCGAACCCATTCTCGAAACACTCAAAGGGCGACCGGAACGCAAGCTCCTGGTGCTGAACAAGGTGGACTCCACGCCAAAGGAACCGCTTCTGGTCATGGCCGAGGCACTGACCCAGGAAGCCGAGTTCGACGAGGTGTTCTTCGTCTCCGCGCTCACCGGCGATGGCGTGCCCGAACTCAAGCAGCGCCTTGCCGCACTCATGCCCGAAGGCGCCTGGCATTATCCCGAAGACCAGGTGTCGGATGCCAGCGAACGCCTGATGGCTGCAGAGATCACCCGCGAGCAGCTCTATCGCCAGCTTCACGACGAGCTGCCCTATGACAGCACCGTGCGGCCGGAGAAGTATATCCAGCGAAAGGATGGCTCGGTAGAGATCCACCAGCAGATCGTGATCGCCCGCGAAACCCAGCGCGCGATCGTGCTGGGCAAGGGCGGCGCGAAGATCAAGGCGATCGGTGAAGCGGCGCGCAAGGAACTGGCACAACTGCTAGACACCAAGGTGCATCTCTTCCTTCACGTGAAGGTCGACGAGCGTTGGGCCGACGCCAAGGAAATCTACGAGGAAATCGGACTCGAATGGGTAAAGTGATGCGGCTTGCTCTTGCAGCGCTTGCGCTTGTTGCCACCCCAGCTCTTGCCGGACCCGCCCCGCTTCCGGAAGGCGCGCAGTATGTGGCGCTGGGCAGTTCTTTCGCGGCCGGCCCGGGCGTTGGCCCCAACACGCCCGGCACGCCGGATCGCTGTGGCCGGGGAACCCTGAACTATCCTAACCTGCTGGCGACAAGGCTGAAGCTTTCGCTGGTTGACGCCACTTGCAGCGGCGCAACAACCGAACACGTCCTCGGCCCATGGAAGGAAATACCGGCGCAGATCGAGAGCGTTACCGCCGATGTCCGGCTTGTCACTGTAACCATCGGCGGCAACGACGTGAACTTCGTCGGCAACATCTTTGCCGCAGCGTGCGAGCTGATGCCGACACCGGATGCGCGCTGCCAGAAGTGGCGCGACATCGGCGAGGACGTGTGGAAGGCCGACGAGGAGCGCATGCGCCGCATCGTCCGCGAAGTGCGCCAGCGGGCTCCGGAAGCACGCGTTGTCTTCGTCGACTACATCACTGTCCTGCCTCCTAGGGGTACATGCGCCTCCCTTCCGATCAGTGTCGAGCGGATGAACCAGAGCCGCCACGCGGCGAAGCGTCTCGCCAAGCTGACTGCCAAGGTCGCGCGTGAGGAAGGCGCCGAACTCTTCCGTTTCTCTGCGATGTCGAAAGATCACGCACCCTGCTCGGCCCATCCCTGGAGCAACGGCCTCAATGCGCCGTCGGGGGACGGCATCCCGATCCATCCCAACCGCGCCGGTCATGAGGCCGCAGCTGAGGGTCTGGCCCGGTTTCTGCGCTGACCGGCGATCGTTACTAACGGTTCGTCGGCCGCACAGGGCAGTTTGTCGCCGTTCTCTGGCTTTGTTGCACTGCAGCACGGAATTGACATCGACAATTGACGTTTGCCCCCTAGCGTCGCCCGCGCGAAGGGAACGGGCAGCTCGCCCGTTAACGTCCCGGGTGCAATGGTGGACGGAGTGCGAGCATGAACGAAACTGGCGGCGTTTTGGCAGCGGCCACAGTAGGCGCGCTGCCCGGCCGGTCTTTGCCATCCGCCATCAGGAACTTGCGCAGGCCCAAGGTATTGCCCGCCTGGCTGCTAGAGGCCGCCGGGTTCGCCCTGATCTTCATGGTCACGCGCAGTTTCCTCTTCGGCAATCCGGTGGTCCATATCGACGAGCAGTTCTACCTGTTCGTCGCGGAACGCATGCGCGATGGGGCGGTGCCCTATGTCGACATCTGGGACCGCAAGCCGATCGGCCTCTTCCTGCTTTACGAAGCGCTGGCTTCGCTACCGTTCGATCCTGTGATTGCCTATCAGGTCGGCGCAGGCATCAGCTTCACGCTGACGGCCATGGTCCTGACCCGGTTGGCGCGCGAAATTGCCTCTCCAAGGGCCGCGTGGCAGGCTGGTGCCGCCTACGTCCTGTTCATGCCGATCTTCAATGCCGGCATGGGACAGGCGCCGGTCTTCTACAACCTGCTCGTCGCCATGGCGGCATGGGGTGTGGTCGACAGCGTCAAGCGCCCTGAGCACCCCCCGCTGATCTGGCGGGGCTGCCTCGTCATGCTGCTTCTGGGGCTTGCCATCCAGATCAAGTACACGGTGATATTCGAAGGTGCCGCGTTCGGCCTGATCCTGCTGGCGCGCGGCTTTGCCGATGTCTGGTCGTTCAAGCGCCTGGCTGCAACCGGCCTGCTCTGGATTGGCGTCGCACTCTTGCCGACGCTTGCCGCGATGGCCTGGTATGCCGGAATCGGACAGCTCGATGCCTTCATCTATGCAAATTTCGTCTCGATCTTCGATCGCGGCTCGGATGGCTGGGTCTCGTACTGGCGCCTGCTCAAGGAAGTCGTGGTCCTGACGCCGTTCTGGCTGGCGATCTTCAGAGCACCCAGGATGTTCGATACGTTGGCCGGGGCCAACCTGGTCAGCCACCGCGTGCTCGCTCTCTGGGGTATGGCAGCCTGCACCGGGTTTCTCGCTTTCGGCACGTGGTACGACCATTACGTATCGCCCGTGCTCATGCCGCTTGCGGTCCTGGCCGCTCCGGCCTTAGCGCGTGCGACGCCAGGTGAGCGGTGGTATGGCCGCCTGCTGCTCGGATTTGGCGCAATCGCTGGCGTGGTGGTGATGCTCTATCAGCTTAATCAGCACGGAACTTCCAGGCAGTACCAGGCGATGAACGCGGCAATCGCCCAGGAACTGCACGCGGGCTGCCTATATATCTACGAAGGCGAGATGGCGTTCTATCGGACGACCAACACCTGCCTGCCGACACGGTGGATCTTCCCCAACCACCTCAATACCTATGTCGAAGCCCCCGCAATCGGGGTCGATCCTTCCGCCGAACTCGCGCAAATCCTGGCCAGCAAGCCCGGCGTGATCGTGATGCGCGGCCTGAACAAGAAGCTTTACCTGCCGAACATGGACACGCGGCGCATGATTCAGGCGGAACTCGCCCGCAATTATGAACGCTATGCCCGTGTACCTTTGGGCAACAAGGAATACTGGCTCTACCGGCCGCGCCGTTAGACGCGACCGGTAGAAAGCTTACTAGGGGCTTTTCGCAACCTTCTTCGCCGCTGGCTTCTTCGCCGCTGGCTTCTTGGCCGCTTCCTTTTTCGGCGCGTCCTTCTTTGGGGCCGCCTTCTTGGCCGGTGCCTTCTTCGCGCCCTTCTTGCCCTTGGCCGGGCCCTTGGCAGCCCGCTCGTCGATCAGGGTGATCGCCTCTTCCAGCGTCAGGGCTTCGGGCTGCTTGTCCTTCGGCAAAGTCGCATTGGTGGTGCCATCGGTGACATAGGGACCATAGCGCCCCGCCATCAGCTTGATCTCACCGCCAGACGTCGGGTGTGCACCAAAAACCTTGAGAGGTTCGGCTGCCGTCCGGCCCCCACGCGCACCCGCGCCCGCTGCTGCCGCAGCGAGATGCATGACGGCAGCATTCATTCCGGTCTCGAACACCTCGCTGGTCGATTTAAGGCGCGCGTACTTTCCGTCATGGGCAAGATAAGGACCGTACCGACCGATGCTGGCCGTGATCGGTTTGCCGGATTCCGGATGCGTCCCGACCTCGCGCGGCAGCGACAGCAGCTTCAGCGCCCACTCCAGATCGAGTTCGCCAATGTCCTTGGGGATCGACGCACGCTTGGCCTCCTTGCCCTCACCCAACTGGATGTAGGGACCGAAGCGGCCAGCCTTGCGCACGACTTCAAGTCCGGTCTCAGGATCCTTGCCCAGAACGCCGTCCTCGCCACCGTCACCGTCTGATCCGCCGGGCTGCGCAAACTTGCGGGTGTACTTGCACTCCGGATAGTTCGAGCAGGCGACGAACGCCCCGTAACGTCCACCGCGCAGCGAAAGGCGTCCCGCCTCGCACTTGGGACAAAGCCGCGGATCGCTGCCGTCCTCGCGCGGCGGGAAGAGATAATCGGACAGGAATTCGTCCAGCTCGGCCGTCACCTCGCTCGGCTTCTTCTCCATCACCTCGTCGGACTTGGGCTTGAAGTCGCGCCAGAACTCGGCAAGCACCTTCTTCCATTCGGCACGCCCGCCCGACACATCGTCAAGCTCCTCTTCCATGCCCGCAGTGAACTCGTAAGCCACGTAGCGGGTGAAGAAGCGTTCAAGAAACGATGTCAAAAGTCGGCCCGATTCCTCTGCGAAGAAACGGTTTTTCTCGGTCCGAACGTAGTTCCGGTCCTTGAGCACCTGCAGCGTCGCGGCATACGTCGAGGGCCGGCCAATGCCCAGTTCCTCCAGGCGCTTCACCAGGCTGGCTTCCGAATAGCGCGGCGGCGGCTGGGTAAAGTGCTGCGTTGCATCGACACCGCGCTTGGCCGGCGTGTCGCCCTTGTTGAGCGAAGGCAGCAGGCTCCCATCCTCGTCATCGCCATCGGCCTTCTGGTCGCGGCCTTCTTCGTAGACAGCAAGGAAGCCGGGGAACTTCACCACCTGCCCGGTCGCGCGCAGCTCGTGCTTGCCGGTCCCGTCGCGCATCGTCACGCTGGTGCGTTCGATGCTGGCAGAGGCCATCTGGCTCGCCATCGCCCGCTTGTAGATCAGGTCGTAAAGGCGCGCCTCGTCGCCCGAACCATAGCGATCCTTCGAGAAGTCGGTTGGTCGGATGGCTTCATGCGCTTCCTGAGCATTCTTCGCCTTCGTCTCGTAATGACGGGGTTTTTCGGGGAGGTAATGCCCGTCATACCGGTCTGAGATAGCCTTGCGCGCCGCCGAAATGGCGCTCGGGTCCATCTGCACGCCATCGGTACGCATGTAGGTGATCGCTCCCGCTTCATACAGCGTCTGCGCCACACGCATGGTGTGGCTGGCCGAGAAGCCAAGCTTGCGCGCGGCTTCCTGCTGCAACGTCGAAGTGGTGAACGGCGGATAGGGGTTGCGGCGCGTAGGCTTTGTCTCGACGTCCTCGACGCGGAACGTGCCAGCCTCGACCACGGCCTTGGCCTTCATCGCGGCTCCTTCGTCCCCCAACGTCAGCTTGTCGAGCTTCTGGCCATCGAACTTGACCAGCCGCGCGGCAAATTCGGTTCCGCCCTGCTCAAGCCGGGCAATGACCGACCAGTATTCCTGCGCCTTGAAAACCTCGATCTCGCGCTCGCGCTCGACGATGAGGCGCAGGGCCACCGACTGCACGCGCCCGGCCGACTTCGCGCCGGGCAGCTTGCGCCACAGCACCGGCGAAAGCGTGAAGCCGAACAGGTAATCGAGCGCGCGGCGGGCGAGGTAGGCATCGATCAGGTCCTGGTCGAGCTCGCGCGGACGCTTCATCGCATCGGTCACCGTCTGCTTGGTGATCGCGTTGAAGGTGACTCGCTCCACTTCCTTCGGAAGTGCCTTACGTTTCTTCAGCAACTCCCTGACATGCCAGGAAATTGCCTCGCCTTCACGATCAGGGTCGGTCGCCAGGATGAGGCGATCGGCATCCTTGGCCGCATCGGTGATGGCTTTCACGCGGGATTGCTTGTCCCCGTAGAGTTCCCAGTCCATCGCAAAGTCCTCGTCGGGACGGACAGAACCATCCTTTACCGGAAGATCGCGGATATGACCGTAGGAGGCGAGAACCTTGAAGCCGGGGCCGAGGTACTTCTCGATGGTCTTGGCCTTGGCCGGGGATTCAACAATGACAAGCTGCATGGCGATGAAAAGCAGTCCTTACGTGTACGTACGCGCGAGGGTGGGGATTGGCTTCGCGGTTCGTCAAGCGGATGGTTGGGCAAGGCTCAGGACATTAGGCTTACCCGCCCTGCTGCGTGACGGACCAGCCTGCCCGCCAGTTCCAGTTCGAGCAATGCCATTTGGACGGCCCCGGCGCTGGCACCGCTCTGGCGGATGAGTTCATCAACCGCCACCGGGGCAAGTGTCAGCATCGCTGCAATGTCGGCCCTGTCATCGTCCAGGGGGTTGTCGTAATCGGGCGCGTGTTCGCGGAAGCTCGAACGCGGCTGTCCGGTAAAGCCGACCAGCAGTTCCACCACATCCTCAGGCCTTTGCACCAGAATGGCCCCTTCCCGGATCAGCTGGTTGCAGCCGTGCGAACGGCTGTCCAGCGGTGATCCGGGAATGGCCATGACCTCGCGTCCCGCCTCTGCCGCCAGTCGCGCCGTGATCAACGATCCGGATTTCGGCGCGGCTTCCACCACCAGTGTCCCGGTGGCCAGCCCGGCGATGATGCGATTGCGATGCGGAAAGTGGCGGGCGAGCGGTTCGGTGCCCGGCGGCATTTCCGCGATGAGCAGCCCCTCACAGGCCACCTGTTCCTGCAGCTCGGCGTTCTCGGGCGGATAGCTGATGTCGATCCCGCTGGCGATCACGCCGACCGTACCGCCGCCATGCTCCATGCCTGCCAGCGCGCCGCGATGGGCTGCCGCATCGATCCCGCGCGCCAGCCCGGAGATCACGGCGTACCCTTGCCCGGCCAGAGCAGTGGCAAAGTCGCGCGATAGCTTCACCGCGGCGGCCGAGGCATTGCGCGCCCCGACCACGGCAACCGAAGGCCGCTGCAGCAGCGCCACGTCTCCCCGGACCGTCAGGATTGGCGGGGGGCTTTCGAGCTCGGCCAACAGAACGGGATAATCCGGCCCGTCATGGAACAGGTAGCGGGCTCCGGCCTTGCGCACCGAAGCGATCTCGCGCTCAACACGGTCGATGGCAGCCGGACGGTAGGGCGCCCCGCCCCGCCCCGCCAGATCGGGCAAGGCCTCGAGTGCGGCACTCGCTGTGCCGAAGCGGCGCAGCAACTGGGTGTAGCTGACCGGTCCGATATTGGGCGAACGCAGCAGGCGGATGCGGGCGAAGGCCTCGTCGCGAGAGAGGGTGGCTTCAGCCGCCGCGCTCACTTCTTGCTGCCGACCCTGGGCTCTGTCCCGGCGCGGAGGCGGGCAATGTTCTCGCGGTGCAGAAACAGGACAAGCAGCGCCAGCAGCGCCAAGACCGGAACGTAGGCGGTGTAGCCCAGAAGCAACGCTGCAGCCGGAGCAGCCAGAGCGGCGCTCATCCCGCCCAGCGACGAGATGCGGCTGGCGAAGAGCACGCCGAGCCAGACCACTGCATAAGCAAGGCCGATAGGCCAGGCGAGCCCCAGCGACACGCCCATCATCGTCGCCACGCCCTTGCCGCCCTTGAACTTCAACCAGACCGGGAAGCAATGGCCGAGCACGGCGGCAAGCGCTGCCAGCGGCTCGCTTCCCGGCCAGAGATGGCGAGCCAGCAGCACCGCCGCCAGCCCCTTGCCCATGTCGAGCAGGAGCGTTGCTGCGGCGACGCCCTTCTTGCCGGTGCGCAGCACGTTCGTCGCCCCGATGTTCCCTGATCCGATGGCGCGCAGATCGCCACCCCCGGTCAATCGCGTAAGGACGAGGCCGAAAGGCACGGAGCCGAGCAGATAGCCGACGAGCAGGGGCATGAGCGTTTCCACCCCCCGCTCATATCCTGTCCCTCCACAAAAGCGAAAGAGGCCACTTTCCATTTTATCGCCATTCCCGATACAAGCCCGCCAGATGACCGCTTCTCCCCAACCCGATGCCGCCGCGCCGCTGCTCCTGTTCGATTCGGGCGTGGGCGGGCTTTCCGTGCTGAAAAAGGTGCGGAGCGTCCTGCCCGATGCGCCGGTGATCTATGTCGCCGACAATGCCGGTCTGCCCTATGGCGACAAGACCGAGGCCCAGATCGCGGCGCGGGTCTCCGGGCTGCTCGGCAGGCTGACCGAGCGCCTCCGCCCGAGGCTGGTGTGCATCGCTTGCAACACCGCTTCGACCATTGCGCTGGCCGCCGTGCGCGAGGTGCTGGAAGTGCCCATCGTCGGCACCGTGCCGGCGATCAAGCCCGCCGCGGCCATGACCAGAACCGGCGTCATCGGCCTGCTCGGCACGGCTGCCACGATCCGGCAGGCCTATGTCGATCGACTGGAGGCAGAGTTTGCCAGCGACAAGCTGCTCCTGCGCCATGGCGCGCCCGAACTGGTCGCTGCAGCCGAGGCCAAGCTGCGCGGCGAGACGGTCGATCCGGCCATCTACCGCCGCGCCGCACAAGCGCTGAAAGAGATGCCCGGCGGCGACCGGATCGATACCGTCGTGCTTGCCTGCACGCATTTTCCACTGGTGCAGGATGAACTTGCCGAGGCCTTCGGGCCTGGCGTTCAATTCGTGGATGGTTCGGATGGTATCGCCCGCCGCATTGCCTACCTGACGCAGGGCCAGTCATGGCATCGCGCCGGGCCGGATCTTGCCCTGTTCACCCGCGATGGCGAAGACGTGGCGGCCCTGCGTCAGGCTCTGGCGCGGCACGGGCTTGATCGGATAGAGACGTTTTGACGCAGGCACGACCGGGAGGACAGGCCTTGGGCAAGATTTCCAAGTTCATGATCGTGCTGCTGGCAGTTCTCGGCTTTGCCTATTACTGGCTTCTGGTGAACGCCGGGCCGCAAGTGCCGGCACGCAGGATTGACCTTGGTGCACTGCGCAAGGCGGCCGATGCCATGCCGGGCGGCAAGCCCACGGCCATCACCTTTGCCACAGTGGCAATGCGCGATGTTCCCGGTGCCGCGCTGGCTGCCGGCACGGGCCTGCGACAGATCACCAGCGCCATCACGGCATGGCGGATCGAGACTCCCGAAGGCAGCATCGTGATCGATCCGGGCATCTCGGAGGTCGACGCCCGCAGCATGGGCTTCGAGGTATACAGCCCGCGGGCTCAGCAGTTGGTGAACGGGTGGATGGATCGTGCCGCGATGATCCTGTTCACGCATGCGCACATCGATCATGTGGGTGGATTCCTCGATCACCCCCGCTTCAAGAGCATCGAAGGAAAAGCCGTCGTTTCCGAAGGCATGATGGGCAATATCAACGCACTCTGGCGCGAGAATGCCCGGCTGCTTCACGCCCCGCGCAAGTTCGCCGCGATCGAGGCAGTTGCCCCGGGCGTGGTGCTGATCCAGACGCCGGGGCACACTCCGGCCTCGGAAATGATCTACGTGCGTCTCGCCTCGGGCCGGGAATACATTTTCGCCGGAGACACCGCGTCGCTCGCCGCCAATGTCGAGATTCCAACGCCGCGTTCGCGCCTCCTGGCGGACTGGCTGGTGCCTGAGGACCGCTCCGCCGTCATGGGCTGGCTGAAGGGGTTGAAGGCTCTGAAGAAAGAGCATGAAGACCTCGTGATCGTCCCTTCCCACGACGCCGAATGGGTGATGGCCAAGGGGTCGGAGTACGGGATCACGCTTGCGCCGGAACTACGTAAGGCCAAGGCAATCAAATAGCTCCGACTTTCGGGCAGTTATGCCAAATGAGGCTGGCAATGCGTTTTGAACAGGCGTAGAAGCCGCCCATTCGCCGGTGGCCCAACGGGATCGGGCCTCGGGAGCGCGGATGCGCTTTCGTTGCAGGAAGGAGCGGCGGGGTGAATTACGATCAGGTTTTTGATTCTGCGATCGAGCGTTTGCACTCCGAAGGTCGCTACCGCGTCTTCATCGACATCCTGCGCAACAAGGGCGCCTATCCCAATGCGCGCTGCTTTGCCGGACACAATGGCCCGAAGCCGATCACGGTGTGGTGCTCGAACGATTACCTCGCCATGGGCCAGCACCCCAAGGTGATCGAGGCGATGGAAGAGGCGCTGCACAATGTCGGCGCCGGCTCGGGCGGCACGCGCAACATCGGTGGCAACACGCACTACCACATCCAGCTTGAGGAAGAGCTGGCCGACCTGCACGGCAAGGAAGGCGCGCTGCTGTTCACCTCGGGCTACGTCTCGAACGACGCCACGTTGTCCACTCTGGCCAAGATCCTGCCCGGCTGCGTGATCTTCTCGGACGAGCTGAACCACGCTTCGATGATCGCGGGCATCCGCAATTCGGGCGCGGAAAAGAAGGTGTTCCGTCACAACGACGTCGAGCATCTCGAACAGCTTCTGGCAGAGACGGACCCCGCCCTGCCCAAGCTGATCGCTTTCGAATCGGTCTATTCGATGGACGGTGACGTCGCCCCGATCCACGCGATCTGCGACCTTGCCGAGAAGTACAACGCATTGACCTACATCGATGAGGTCCACGCTGTCGGCATGTACGGTCCGCGCGGCGGCGGCATCACCGATCGTGACGAAGCTGCCCACCGCATCGACATCATCGAGGGTACGCTGGGCAAGGCCTTCGGCGTCATGGGCGGCTACATTGCGGCTGATCGCAAGATCATCGATGTGATCCGCTCCTATGCCCCCGGCTTCATCTTCACCACCTCGCTTTCGCCGGTGCTGGTCGCAGGCGTCCTCGCCTCGGTCCGCCACCTCAAGGCGTCGAGCGAGGAACGCGAAGGCCAGCAGGCCGCTGCAGCCTATCTGAAGAAGGCTTTTGCCGACGCGGGCCTTCCGGTCATGCCATCGACCACGCATATCGTGCCGCTGATGGTCGGCGATCCGGTCCGTGCCAAGAAGATCAGCGATATCCTGCTCGCCGAATACGGCGTCTACGTCCAACCGATCAACTTCCCCACCGTCCCCCGCGGCACGGAGCGCCTGCGCTTCACCCCCGGCCCTTCGCACACCGAGGCGATGATGGACGAGCTGACCGAGGCGCTGGTCGAGATCTGGCAGCGCATGGAAATGGAAATCCAGAAGGCGGCCTGATCTTTGCGCTTCTGCAAGTCAAAAAGCCCTCCCCAACCGGGAGGGCTTCTTCGTTGGGCTTGCCTTTCCTGCCCCCGACGCTAACCTTAACCGATCAATTAAAGGCCGGGAGAGTGCATGTCGGTTCTGTCCTACGACGAAGTGGTCCTCGGTCGCCGGTCGATCCGCGGCTATCTCGACAAGCCGGTGCCGCGCGCGTTGATCGAGGAGATCCTTGCGCTGGCGATGCGCGCTCCCAGTTCGATGAACACCCAGCCCTGGCACTTCCATGTCGTCACTGGCGAATCGCTCAACCAAATTCGCCAAGGCAATACCGAGCGCATCCTCGCAGGCGAGCCTGACAGCCGCGAGTTCCGCAAGGGCAACCCCTTCGCCGGCGTTCATCGTGACCGGCAGGTCGAAGTTGCCAAGCAGCTGTTCGGCGCCATGGGCATTGCCCGCGACGATGCGCCCGCCCGCCAGGACTGGGTGCTGCGCGGCTTCCGCCAGTTCGACGCACCGGTCTGCGTTATCGTCACGTATGACCGTGAGCTATCCGGCAGCGACGATACCGCCTTTGACTGCGGCGCCGTAACCACCGCGCTCGTCAACGCCGCCTGGTCGCGGGGGCTTGGCTGCGTGATCAACTCGCAAGGCATCATGCAATCCCCGGTCGTGCGCGAACATGCCGGCATCCCTGACGATCATGTCATCATGAAAGCGGTCGCGCTGGGCTGGCCCGATCCTGAATTCCCCGCCAATGCAGTCGTCAGCAAACGCAAGAGCGTGGAGGAAGCCGCCCGGTTCGTCGGCTTCGACTGAAGCTTGTAACAGCGGCCCGCGCTCCTACTTCGAGCTGGTGGCAGTAAAGGCACTCCAGGATCTCAAGGCATGGGCCCGGCGCATCAAGCGTGATGTGGTGGCCCTGTGGCTTGCCGCGCGCGATCCGCGCGTGCCGGTTGCAGCTAAAGTCGCCGCCGCCATCATCGCGGCCTATGCCCTGTCCCCTATTGACCTCATCCCCGATTTCATCCCGATCCTCGGCTATCTTGACGACGTGATCCTCGTGCCGCTTGGCATCGCGCTCGCCGTCAGGATGATCCCCGCACCGCTCATGCAAGACCTGCGCGAACGTGCCAGCGCAGTCGGCAAGCCATGCTCAACCGGCGGGCTCGTCGCTGTCGTGGTACTGTGGCTGGTTGCCGCGGCAGTCATCTATCACGCCGTCTTCGCACAGCAATAACGAGAAAGGCCCCACCTCGCGGCAGGGCCTTCCTTGTATCCTCAATCGCGCCAGCAATTAGCGCAGCGAGACCACGTTGTCCGAAACGCGCGGATCGCGGCGATCGCCCCGATACTGGCTCGACATCGGCTCGTCAGTCACTTCGAACACTTCTGTGGCGCCGAAGCCGTTGAACGCGGTCTTCATTGCCGCGCCATAGGCGCCGAGCATGCCGATCTCGATGTAATCGCCAACCTTCATGTCCACCGGCAGTTCGAACGGACCTTCCATGTGGTCCATGTCGTCGCAGGTTGGGCCATAGAAGCTGAACGGCTCCAGCTCGATCTCGGTGTCGACATCGTTCGCCACCTCGTCGCGCAGCACGCGGACGGGGAAGCGCCAGCCGACATGGGCCGCGTCGAACAGCGCGCCGTAAGCGCCATCGTTGATGTACAGCTCGGCGCCGCGGCGACGTTCGACGCGCACGATCATCGAGTTGTATTCCGCGCACAGCGCACGGCCCGGCTCGCACCACAGTTCGGCCGAGTAGGAAACCGGCAGCGATTCATAGGTACGGTCGATCACGCCGAAGTAGTCTTCGAGCGGCGGCGGTTCCATGCCCGGGTAGATCGAGGGGAAGCCACCGCCCACGTCGATGATGTCGACAAGGACCGAAGCATCGACGATCGCGGCACGCACACGCTCCAACGCCTGCACATAGGCATGCGGGCTCATCGACTGGCTGCCGACATGGAAGCACACGCCCAGCGAGTCCGCCACCTGGCGGGTCGCCTGGAGCAGTTCTGCCGCATTGGCCAGATCGCAGCCGAACTTCGAGGCGAGGCTCAGCTCCGAGTATTCCGACGAAACGCGCAGGCGCACGCACAGCGTCAGGTCTTCGGGCACGTTGCCCTCCGAGTCTGCCGTCGCAGCCTTGATCTTCTCCAGCTCCTCGATCGAATCGAGGCTGAACACTCGCACGCCATAGGTGTGATAGGCTTCGCGGATCGCAGCCGGAGCCTTCACCGGATGCATGAAGCACAGCACTGCCTCGGGCAGCGTCTCGCGCACCAGGCGCACTTCCGCGATCGAGGCGACGTCATAGTGCGTTACGCCCGAATCCCACAGGATGCGGATCAGATCGGCCGACGGATTCGCCTTCACCGCATACAGCGACTTGCCCGGAAACTTCTCGACGAAGAAGCGGGCAGCGCGCGCGGCGGCGTGCGGACGGTTCAAAATGGCGGGTTGTTCAGGCGCGGAGGCGCGAACTACAGCCAGTGCGTCAGGATGGATGTGCAACTCAAGGGACCCCCAAACGGAACGTTGAACGAAGCTGCCTTGCGGTTTGGAAGTCCCCATGGGGCAGCGAGAGGGGGGTAAATAAGGCCCTGCGCATGAATCTCAAGTGAAAATAACGCTGCCCAAAAGTCCTGTCAGGAAAATGAAACAAATCCAGACAGATCGCGAAAAATCAGGAACTTAATGCTTCGGCCAGTGCAGCCCATGCCGGGAGTGACAGCGGATCGTTGGCGCCATTGGCAGCTGTGGGGTGCGATGCGAATCGTGCCACCGTCATTTCCGCTGCAGGATCGACCCACAGAGTCTGCCCGTGGATGCCCCGCGCGGAGAAGCAGCCGCGGTTGTTGTTGCTGATCCACCACTGGCTGCCATAGCTCCAACCCGGCAGTTGCGGATAGCGGTTGCGGTCGAAATGCGCCGGCTCTCCGCCATGCGTCGCCCGCTGCACCACGGCTTCGGGAATGACCCCCAGCCCGCCAAGGCGCATCGCCTCGCCAAACCGCGCCAGGTCCTCCAGCCTCAGGTTCAACCCGCCACCGGCAAAGGCCGTTCCCGCCTGGTCCACGATGAGGTCGGCATCGCCCCGCATGCCCAGCGGCCGCCAGATCCGCTCCGACAGCACCTCGGCAAAGTGCTTCCGCTCGATCCGCGCAATCATCCACGCCAGCACTTCGGTATTGGGCGTGCGATAGGTGAAGCCTGTCCCGTGCTGACCCGCCTTGCCGATGCGGGGCAGGTACGACGCAAGATCAATCGGCCCGGCATAGTCCACCGGCCTCGGCGTCAGCCCAAGAGCCGCACTGTAGGCCCCGATGCCAGAGTTGGGATCGGCATAATCCTCGGAGAAATCGAGCGCGGTGGTCATGTCCAGCACCTGGCGCACCGTCGCATCGCCAAACCCGCTCCCGGTCAGTTCCGGCAGGTAATCCGACGCCAGCGCCGCAGGATCAAGCCTGCCCTCCTCGACCAGCATCTCGGCAAGCGTTCCGACGAAGCTCTTGGTTACCGAAAAGGCGATATGCCTCGTCTCCGGCCCGGTCACGCCGAACCAGCGCTCGAACACCACCTTGCCGCGGTGCAGGACCAGAATGCCATCGGTGAAGGCCTGCGTCAGCGACTGTTCCAGCGACATCGGCTCATCCGCATTCAGCGGTACGAAACGGATCTGCCCCAGCCCCTCGTCAATTGCCCGTTCAAGCGCCTTGCTCTCGTCCCCCGCGGCCACACGTCGCGAGGGCACGAACTGGCGCATGTTGGAATAGGACCAGCGGATCATCGGAAACCGCGTGTGGTCCGCGCGCGAGGCGAGCAGGATCTTGTCGGCAGGCGGCGGCGAACCTTGCATCCAGCCCATGCGCACCGGATCGCTCGTCACACCATCGAGCAAATCGCCCGCCATTGCCTTCTCCCGCCAACATTGTTGTCAGCAGGCAGCATGCCTCAGGAAAGACGGTCGCGGAAGTCCTCGTAAGTGAAGCCGCGCACCTTCTCGAGCGCATCGCTCTTGCTGTCCCACAGCCAGATCGACGGCAGTGGCACGCCGTTGAAGGTCGTGGTCTTGACCATCGAGTAATGCGCCTGATCGAGAAACGCAAAGCGCGTGCCCGGCTGCGCCAACCCGGGCTTGCGGTAATCGCCGATCACATCGCCCGCGAGACACGAAGGCCCACCAAGACGCACCGGAGCGCCTCCCTCCCCGCCATCCTCGTACTCGTCGATGGGCAGTTCGCCCAGCATTGCCGGACGATAAGGTGCCTCGATCACGTCGGGCATGTGGCAGGTCGCCGAAATGTCGGTGATGCCAAGCTGCATCCCGTTCCAGTGCGTGTCGAGCACGGTGCCGACCAGAATTCCCGCATCCAGCGCCACGGCCTCGCCCGGCTCGAGGTAGATCTCGCAACCCGTGCGCGCCTTCACCTCACGCAGGAATGCGATCAGGTCCTCACGCTGGTAATCGGCGCGGGTGATGTGGTGGCCGCCGCCAAAGTTCAGCCACTTGAGCTGCCCGAAGTACGGCGCAATCCGTGCCTCCAGCGCCTCCCAGGTGCGCTTCAATGGCTCGAAATCCTGCTCGCACAGCGTGTGGAAATGCAGGCCCGATACGCCTTCCAGGTGTTCTGGCAACAACTGATCCACCGGGAAGCCCAGACGCGAATGCGGCGCGCAAGGGTCATAACGCGGCACCTCGCCCTCGGCGTGAAGTGGATTGATCCTTAGGCCGATGTCGAATTTGCCTCCGGCAGCCTGCGCTGCCGCGATCTCGCCCGCAAAGCGCGCATGCTGGCCGGGCGAATTGAAGATCACATGATCCGATAGCCGCAGGATCTCGGGCAGATCCTCAGCTTTGTAGGCCGCGCAGTACGTCGCGATCTCGCCCGAATAGTGCTCGGCCGCCAGCTTGGCTTCCCACAGGCCGGACGTGCACACGCCGTCGAGATACTCCCCGACGATCGGCGCCACCTTCCACATCGAAAACGCCTTGAGCGCCGCCAGCACCTTGATCCCGGCGCGGTCCCGCACGTCGGCCAGCACCGCCAGATTGGCCCGCAACTTCGCTGCATCGACCACGAATGCCGGGCTATCCACCCGGTTCAGGTCAAACTGCGCAAAAGCCCCCGGATCGCCCGCTCTGGTTTCCATGCTAAGCCTCACTTCAAAACAATGGACCCCCGCGCAGGCGGGGGCCCCATTCCGTCCAACACGACATCAGACGTGGAACGCCCCCACCTTCGCGGGGACGCAGAAAGATCAGAACGCCAGCGGACCCGCCAGTTCCTTCACCTGCCACGGTAGCCCGTGCTTGTTGAGCATGTCCATGTAGGGATCAGGATCGAACTGTTCCATGTTGAACACGCCGGCGCCCGACCAGATGCCCTGCACCATCATCGCCGCGCCGATCATCGCGGGCACGCCGGTGGTGTAGCTCACCGCCTGGTTGCCGGTCTCGCGATAGGCGTCCTCGTGGTCGCAGATGTTGTAGATGTAGAAGGTCTTTTCCTCGCCATCCTTCAGGCCCGTGGCGATATCGCCGATGTTGGTCTTGCCCTTGGTCGTGGGGCCGAGCGAAGCCGGTTCGGGCAGAACCGCCTTGAGGAACTGCAGCGGGATGATTTCCTTGCCCTCGTAGATCACCGGATCGATCCGGGTCATGCCCACGTTCTGCAGCACGGTCAGGTGCGTGATATAGGCATCGCCGAACGTCATCCAGAAGCGGATGCGCTCGATCTCGGGCAGGTGATGCGCGAGGCTTTCGAGTTCCTCGTGGTACATCAGGTACATGTTCTTCGGGCCGACTTCCTCGAAGTCGAACTGCTGGCGGATGGTCAGCGCCGGCGTCTCCACCCACTCGCCGTTGAGGTAGTGCCGCGCAGGCGCGGTCACTTCGCGGATGTTGATTTCCGGATTGAAGTTGGTGGCAAAGTGCTGGCCATGATCGCCGCCGTTGCAATCGAGGATGTCGAGCGTGCGGATCGTGTCGAGCTTGTGCTTCTTCAGCCAGGTTGCGAAAACGCTGGTCACCCCCGGATCGAAGCCCGATCCCAGCAGCGCCATCAGGCCCGCTTCCTTGAACTTGTCCTGATAGGCCCACTGCCACGAATATTCGAACTTGGCCTCGTCGATCGGTTCGTAGTTCGCGGTGTCCATGTAGTTGACGCCGGCCGCAAGGCAGGCGTCCATGATGTTGAGATCCTGGTACGGCAGCGCGAGGTTGACGACGAGGACGGGCTTGACCTCGTTGATCAGCGCCGTGGTTGCGGCAACGTCATCCGCGTCGATCTGGTAGGTGTCGATCGTGACTCCGGTGCGCTCCTTCACCGAAGCGGCAATGGCATCACACTTGGACTTGGTGCGGCTCGCCAGCGCAATGCCGGTGAAGATATCGGAATTCATCGCCATCTTGTGGACCGCGACCGAGCCGACGCCGCCTGCGCCGATGACGAGAACTTTTGCCATGATTGCTCCAAATGCCATTTGTCCCGTCGCGTTCCGGACCTCTCGATCGAACGCGCAGGACATTCATGGGCAGGCCCTTTAGAGTAGAGTCATGACAAACCCAAGTCCTAACCCGAATGCTTCGTCAGATCAGCGCGCTCCCACCCGCGCAGGCGTAATCCGCGCCGCGGAAAAGATGGCGCAGCTTCTGCCGCAAACGCCGCTGCTTCCGCTTGAACTGCCGAATGGCGGAACCGTGTGGTGCAAGGCCGAATGCCTCCAGCCCGTCGGCGCCTTCAAGATTCGCGGCGCGTGGCACCGGCTGTCTGACCTGACCGATGACGAGCGCAGCCGCGGCGTCATCGCCGTATCGAGCGGCAACCACGCGCAAGGCGTGGCCTGGGCCGCCCGCCGGCTCGGCATTGCGGCCCGGATCGTGATGCCCAATGACGCGCCGCAAGTGAAACTCGCCGCCACGCGCGAGCTTGGCGCAGACGTCGTGCTCTATGATCGGCCCGGCGGCGAGGATCGCGATGCCGTGGCCGCTACACTTGTTGCGCAAAGCGGGGCAACGCTTGTCCATGCCTTTGGCGATCCATGGGTGATTGAAGGTCAGGGCAGCGCCGGAATCGAACTGGCCGCGCAGATGGAATGTTTCGCCGATGGTGGCCCGACCCGCGTCGTCACGCCCTGCGGCGGCGGCGGCCTTGCCGCCGGTCTCGCCCTTGCCCTGCCCGACGCCGAGATCGTGCCCGTCGAACCCGAAGGCTGGGACGATGTCGCCCGGAGCCTCGTCAGTGGCGCGATCCAGCGCGTCCCTCGCGACGCCCCTCCCACAGCGTGCGACGCGCTGCAGACGCCCGCCACCTTCCCCATCAACTTCGCCGTCCTCTCCGCGCGGGGCCTCAGGGGCTTGAGCGTAACCGAAGCGGAAGTGCGCGCCGCCCAGCGCTATGCCTTCAGCAAGCTGAGGCTGGTCGTCGAGCCGGGCGGAGCAGCAGGCCTCGCCGCGTTGCTCGCCGGCAAGGTGGCCGCAGATGGCCGTACCGCCGTTCTGCTCTCGGGCGGCAACGTCGACCCGGCCGCCTTTGCCCAAGTGATTGCGCACCACGGATAAGTTGCATTTGACAATCTAACTCACACCTCGCACTCTCCCGGCAATTCTCGGGGGAGATCTGAAGATGCAGGCGCAAATCCTCACGCCCGCCGCGGTGCTTGTGCTGTGGTCGATTGTCATGCTGTTCTGGATGGCCGGAACGCGGCTGCCAGCCCTCAAGCAAAAGGGTGGCCTCGGCAAAGCCAAGCCCGGCGGGCGCGGACAGGACCTCGAAGGCGTGCTGCCCGACGAGATCAACTGGAAGGCGCACAACTACAGCCACCTCATGGAACAGCCGACGCTGTTCTACGCCACCGTGATGATCCTTGCGATCATGGGGGCAGCCTCGCTCGATGTCATGCTGGCATGGGGCTACGTTGTCCTGCGCATCGTCCACTCGATCTGGCAGGCAACCGTCAACCGCGTGCCTGTGCGCTTCAGCCTGTTCCTTTTGTCAACGCTGTGCCTGATCGGGCTGGCCCTGCGCGCGCTGGGAGCGACCATGGGCCACGGATAAGCCATAAAAAAGGGGGAAAATGCCAATGAAGATTGCCCATATCCTGCAACCTGCCGTTGCACTGATGGCGTGGACCATGGTCATGTGGCTGTGGATGTACGTCACCCGCATTCCGGCCATGAATGCGGCAAAGCTCGATCCAGACAGTCTCGCCAAGGACCCCACCAGGACGCTCGACGATCTGCTTCCCGCCAGCGTCCAATGGAAGGCCCACAACTACAACCACCTGCACGAAGCGCCGACGCTGTTCTACGCGGTCTGCCTCGTCATCGCTGTCGCAGGGGCCGGCAACGGCACCAGCGCGACCGTGGCATGGGCCTATGTAGCCTTGCGCGTTGTCCACTCACTGGTGCAGGCGACCGTGAACAAGGTCATGGTCCGCTTCATCCTGTTCTCGCTGTCGAGCGTCGCGCTCATGGCGCTGATCTACCACGCCGCGAAGATCGTCTTCGCCGCCTGATTCAATCGCGGACGAACAGGCTGGCGAGCTCCACGTGCGTCGACCAGCGGAACTGGCCGATCGGCCGCAGCTCCGCCAGCCTGTAACCGCCCGCGATCAGCTTGATCGCATCCCGCGCCCAGCTTGCGGGGTTGCAGCTGATATAGACCACGCGCGCAACCTTGCTCAGGGCGATCTGCTCCACCTGCTCCTGCGCGCCCGCCCGCGGTGGATCGAGCACGACGGAAGCAAAGCGATCCAGTTCTTCCACCCGCAGCGGATTGCGGAACAGGTCCCGGTGCAGCGGATGAACCGGTCGACCGTTCATCCGCGCCGCCGCCTGGCAGGCAAGATACGCATCGCGCGCCGCCTCGGCTGCCAGCACCTTGGTCTTCGGACCCGCAAGGGCAAAGGCGAAGGTGCCGAGTCCTGAAAACAGATCGGCCACCGTGGGTGCCCCAGCCAGCCACTCGCGCGCCGCACCCACAAGCGCTGCCTCGCCATCGGCAGTCGCCTGCAGGAAAGCTCCGGGCGGCAACGAAACCGGCGTCCCGCCAAGGGTGACCGTTACCGGCTCCGGCTCCCACACGCCCTCGGCGCCATAGCCAGAATCCATCGTCAGCCGCGCCAGGCTGTTGGCCCGCGCAAAGTCGAGCAAGGCTTCGGTCTTCGCCAGACCTTCGGCAGTCAGCCCCTTCAAGCCAACCGACACACCCTGATCGGCCAGCGCCAGCTCGACATCGACCGCCAGCTTGCGGTCGCCCCATTGCTCGAGCAGGGCGCGCAAGGGCGCTACCAGTGCAAACAGTGCAGGCGCCAGAACATGGCACTCGCGCATGTCGACGATCTTGTGCGAGCCCTGCTCGCGAAACCCGATGACCACGCGCTTGCCGATCGCCTGCGCATGCAAGGTCGCCCTTCTGCGCGAACGTGGCGGGGAGATGTGCGCCGCCGTGGCTACCACGTCCGCGATCCCCTGTCCCTTTGCCGCACCTACGACGCGATCGTGCACGTATTCGGCCAGCGCATTCTCGGACAGGTGCTGCAACTGGCAACCGCCGCAGGCGGGAAAGTGCCGACACGGCGGATCGACATGGTTCGGGCCATGCACCAGCGAACCATCAGCCTGCAGCACGTCGCCGGGAGCCGCCAGCGCCGCGTATCTGCCGTCTGCCGTTGCGCCTTCCCCCTTCGCGGCAACACGCACGATCAGACCTGACTCGCTCATTCAAGAAGTTCCTTCGTAGCCACCTCCGTGGCAGGCCTTCAGCGCTGCCTGCACGGCATGGGCCAGTTCTCCGGCCGTGAACGCAGGCCCGCACAGCCGCGCCGCTTCGCCGTGGAGCCATAGGCCTTCTTCGGCGGCGCGCAAGGCTTGCTCCAAGTCCTGACAATGCGTGGCAAGGCGGCTGGCGATGGCTCCCGCCAGGACGTCGCCCGTCCCTGCCACCGAAAGCCACGATGAAGCGCGCGGTGCCAGAACAGTCTCGCCACCGGGCGCGGCAATCAGCGTATCCGGCCCTTTCAGCACCACGACCGCGCCTGAAACCTCAGCCAGAGCAAGCGCGCGATCTCGCCGCAAGCCAGCCCCCGACAGCCCGAAAGCCCGCTCCAGCGCGGTCATCTCGCCCTCGTGCGGGGTCAGAATGCATTGTGCACCAGACAACATCGCCGGTCGCAACAAGACCAGCGCATCGGCATCCACCACTGTCGGTCGGCCAGCATGGAGCGCAGCAGCGAGCAGGCGCGACACTTCATCAGACCGGCCCAGACCCGGCCCTACCAGTAGCGCCGAGGTCCGCGCGTCGGCCAGCATTTCCGCAGCGTCGCCGGTCACCACCAACTCCGGCGGGACCACCAAGGGCGCTGCCTGCGCTGCAAGCTTCACGTATCCCGCCCCTGCCCGCAGCGCGGCCGTCGCCGCCAGCAAGGCTGCGCCTGGCATCTCTCCGGCGACGATCCCGAGCATCCCGCGCCGGTACTTGTGCGCATCGGCTGCAGGTGCCTCCAGCTTCGGTTTCGCCAGGACCCGCGCCGCGCCCGGCAGTGCCGCCACGCCGATATCAACCAGCCTGACCGCGCCCATCTTCGAACAGGCAGGCATGGCAAAGTGGGCATGCTTCCACGCCCCCAGCGCCACTGTCAACGACCACTCCGGCAAGCCCTCATTCAGCGCGGCGCCGCTGTCACTTTCGATTCCGCTCGGCAGATCAATCGCAATGCGATGGCGATGCAGCGCCGCCAAATCGCACAGCAGGGCAAGAAGATCATCCGGCAAGGCGCGCGTCAGCCCGCTTCCGAACAGGCAGTCGACGAACACGTCCCCCGCCGTCACACTTCCCGCCGAAACGACCGCCCCGCGATACAGGGCCTTGGCATTGCGCGCCGCATCCGTCACCGGCTCGCGCGCCTGCACGACCTGCACGGCATTGCCATGTTCGCGAAGGTATTCGGCGATGACCCAGCCATCGCCGCCGTTGTTGCCCGGCCCGCACAGCACGGTAACCGAACCGCCGCCCGCGATCCGGCGTACCCACTCGCCCGCCCCGCGCCCGGCCAGTTGCATCAGCGCATCGACAGTCGAGCCCGCCGCAATCAGGTCCTCCTCTGCGGCGCGCATCTGCGCCACTGTGAGTACTTGCGAAAGCACAGGCTCACGGCTGCGGGGCATCGTCCTTCATCCTTGCCGGAAAGCGATAGCGGTCTCCCGCGACCGAAACTTCGAGCACGCCTTGCGACGACCACTGCGCCGTCGCCTCGTCGGCCCCGTCAGCCGATACCACGCCGCGCCCGTCGTTCACCATCTCAAACCGGCGAAAACCCCCGGCCTTGTGCCGCACGGTCAGGAAGCGCTTGTCACCCACGCGCGAGTCCTCGACAAAGCATTCCGGCAGGAACTTCGCCGATCCGCCCACTGCGCAATCGATCACCCGCCCCTTCGGCGCGTCCTCGGCCTTTGAGCAGGCAGCCAGCACCCCGCAGATCAGCAGCGCTGGCAGCCCCTTGCGCATCAGTCGATGCCCAGCTGCTTGAGGTCGCGCACCGCACCGCGCGCCGCGCTGGTGGTCATCGCGGCATAGGCCTTGAGCGCCGTCGAGATCTGGCGCGGCCGCTCCTGCGCCGGCTTCCAGCCCTTGGCGTCCTGGGCCGCACGACGGTGCGACAATTCCTCGTCGCTCACCGCCAGATGGATGGTGCGGTTTGGGATGTCGATCTCGATCATGTCGCCGTTCTGGACCAGCCCGATCTCGCCACCCTCGGCCGCTTCCGGCGAGGCATGGCCGATGGAAAGGCCCGAAGTCCCGCCCGAAAAGCGCCCGTCGGTCAGCAGTGCGCACGCCGCGCCCAGCCCCTTCGACTTGAGGTAGCTGGTGGGATAGAGCATTTCCTGCATGCCCGGGCCGCCCTTCGGCCCTTCATAGCGGATCACCACCACGTCCCCTGCCACGACCTGCCCGGTCAGGATCGCCGTCACCGCCGCGTCCTGGCTTTCATAGACCTTGGCCGGCCCCGAGAACTTGTGGATCTTCTCATCGACGCCTGCCGTCTTCACGATGCAGCCATCGCGCGCGATGTTGCCGTAGAGCACGGCAAGCCCGCCGTCCTTGCTGAAGGCGTGTTCGGCCGAACGGATCACACCGGTCTCGCGATCAAGGTCCAGTTCCTTCCAGCGACGGTCCTGCGAGAAGGCCACCTGCGTCGGCACGCCGCCCGGCGCTGCCTTGAAGAATTCCTGCACGCTTGGCGAATTGGTGCGCTTGATGTCCCAGCGATCCAGCGCTTCGGCCAGCGTGCGGCTGTGCACGGTCGGCAGGTGCGTGTGGATCAGGCCCGCACGATCCAGCTCTCCAAGAATGGCGTAGATGCCACCCGCCCGGTGGACGTCCTCCATATGCACGTCGTTCTTGGCCGGCGCGACCTTCGACAGGCACGGCACCCGACGGCTCAGCCGATCGATGTCCGACATCGTGAAGTTCACGCCCGCTTCGTGCGCCGCCGCCAGCAGGTGCAGCACCGTGTTGGTCGAACCGCCCATCGCGATATCGAGGCAAACCGCATTCTCGAACGCATCGAAACTGGCAATCGAGCGCGGCAGGACGCTGGCATCGTCCTCCTCGTAGTAGCGCTTGCACAGGTCCACGGCGAGGCGCCCCGCTTCGAGGAACAGGCGCTTGCGATCAGCGTGGGTAGCCAGCGTCGAGCCATTGCCCGGCAGCGAAAGACCCAGCGCCTCGGTCAGGCAGTTCATCGAATTGGCCGTGAACATGCCCGAGCACGAACCGCAGGTCGGGCAGGCCGACCGCTCGATCGCAGTCACTTCCTCGTCGGTCATCGTGTCGTCGGCCGCGGCCACCATAGCGTCGACCAGATCGAGCGCGTGCTCCTTCCCCTTGAGGATTACCTTGCCCGCTTCCATCGGCCCGCCCGAGACGAACACGACCGGAATGTTGATCCGCATTGCCGCCATCAGCATGCCAGGCGTGATCTTGTCGCAGTTGGAAATGCAGACCATCGCGTCGGCGCAATGGGCGTTGACCATGTATTCCACGCTGTCGGCGATCAGGTCACGGCTCGGCAATGAATAGAGCATGCCGTCGTGGCCCATGGCGATCCCGTCATCGACCGCGATGGTATTGAATTCCTTGGCAACGCCGCCAGCCGCCTCGATCTCGCGCGCCACCATCTGGCCGAGGTCCTTGAGGTGAACGTGGCCCGGCACGAACTGCGTGAACGAATTGACCACCGCGATGATCGGTTTGCCGAAGTCCTCGTCCTTCATGCCCGTTGCGCGCCAAAGCCCGCGCGCGCCCGCCATGTTGCGGCCATGGGTGGTGGTGCGTGAACGATAGGGGGGCATTGTGCGAACTCCGGACAGGGAATCAGTTTTTATGAGCGACTTGGGATCGTTCCCTAGCCGACGGAATCAGCCGCTGTCGAAAGTATTAATTACAACTATGTCAGCCAAAAGTGGCAGAAAACCTAACTGATTGCGACCGCAACCTGATTGGCAATCCGCGCCAGCCGCTCGGCCCATTCAGCTTGGCCCTTAGCATCGCTGATCAGGTCTTGCCGCACCTCGATGCCCAGGTAGGGCCTTCCATCCGCCTCGGCATGGCGGTTCATTGTCGCATTAAGCAGCCTGCCCGAATAGGGCAGCTGATCCCCGACGCAGAGCCCTTCGGCCTCAAGCATTGGAATGGCGATCCGCGCTGCGCGATCATCCTCGTTGTAGAGCACGCCCACGTGCCAGGGCCGAGGCTCATCGCTCGAGGCGAGTTGCGGCGTGAAGCTGTGCAAGGACAGGATCAGCGCTTGCGGCACATCGGCCAGAAGGTCGGCCAGCGCATCGTGATAGGGCCGGAAGAACCGCGCCAGCCGCGCCTCATGGCCTGCATGATCGAGCGCGTTGCCGGGGATCGCATGGCCATCGCTGGCAATCGGCACCACGGTCGGCAGATGCTCGTCACGGTTGAAATCGCAGACCAGACGGCTCACCCCGCCCTGAAACGCCGCAATGCCGGGCCGCTGAGCCATCAACGAGCCGACTTCGGCTACGCCGATGTCAACCGCGATATGCTGGTTCAGCACTTCGGGAGCGATGCCAAGGTCGATGTCATCAGGCACGCGGTTGGAAGCATGGTCCGACACCACCAGAATACCCCCGAAGCGCGGCTGACCAAGGATCGCAAAGGCCTCGCTCATCGCAGGGCCCCCGCCAAGGTCCACCACCCCGCCGGCATAGCCACCTTGGCGGCATCGCGCAGCTCAGGCCTATCATAGAGCGCGAAGCACGTCGCGCCTGATCCTGACATACGCGTCAACCACGCGCCCGTCTGCTCCAAGGCTCTCAGCACATCGCCAATTTCTGACACGAGCGTCAGTGCCGGAGCTTCCAGATCATTGCGGCCCGCAAGCGCCATTTCCCTGAGGTTGTCACCTTCCATCGGCCCGCGATCAACGCCATCCCAAGCCTTGAACACCGGCCCGGTCGCCAGCGGAATGCGAGGGTTGACCAGCAGCACAGGCGTCCCCGCCAGATCGTTGGCGATCGGCTCCAGTTCGGTTCCGGTTCCGCGTCCGATGCACGCCACGCTCTCGACGCAAGCCGGCACGTCCGCCCCCAGCTTCGCCGCTCGCGCATGCCAGTCCTCCGGCAAACCATGGCTGTCCCGAACCATCCGGAATATCGCCCCGGCATCGGCTGATCCGCCACCCAGCCCGGCCGCCACCGGCAGATTCTTCTCCAGCGTCACCGCCCAGCCCGGCCCATGCGGCAGGGATTGCAAGGCTTTGGCCACGATATTGCCAAACGGATCGTCCAAAGCGCCGCCAAACTCGCCGACAACGCGCAGCGAATCCGCCTGCGCAGACGAAGCGCTCAGCACATCCCCCGCATCCACGAAGGCAAACAGCGTCTCAAGCTCATGATACCCATCCTCCCTGCGCCGCCGCACATGCAGCGCAAGGTTGATCTTGGCGTAAGCGGTTTCTTTCATCTCTTTGGCCTAAGGGTGCGGCAAGAGATAAGCCACCAATGCGAAAAAACCGCCGCTGCAACGGAAACCGCCCCGAGGAGTCCCAAGCTCAACCACCCCCAGACGTTCATTGTGGATCCAAAAAGCCAAACTGAAATAAAAATTGACCAGAAACCAACGATACCTCCCCATCTCGAGGCGGTTCGATATTTCAATGAAAGCTTGGTCACCGGGCTTGCCGTCGAGACATGCTTCAAGTCAGTCTTCGAAGGGCGGACATTTCCCCAAGGCATCCTGCCATACAAATCAAGCATCCAAGCAAGCGCAGCTGAAAACAGCATCACCAACAGCGAGTAGGCCATAAACAGGCGCCTCCAGCCTCGGTTTACCAATGTCGATGCGATGTTCGCAAGCTCATGACTTCATGTATGCTGACCAGAGTCAGTGTGCCCTCCCCGTGCCGGGGAGGAACTCAACCTCACATATTCGGATAGTTCGGCCCGCCGCCACCTTCCGGCGTGACCCATTCGATGTTCTGGGTCATGTCCTTGATGTCGCAGGTCTTGCAGTGGACGCAGTTCTGGGCGTTGATCTGCAGGCGCGGGTTGCCTTCTTCCACGCCAACGTACTCATAGACGCCCGCCGGGCAGTAGCGCTGCTCGGGGCCCGCATAGAGCGGCAGGTTGATCCGCGTCGGCACCGTCGGGTCTTTCAGCACGAGGTGGCTCGGCTGGTCTTCCTCGTGATTGGTGTACGAGAACGAGACGCTGGTCAGGCGGTCGAAGGTGATGACGCCATCGGGCTTGGGGTAGGCAATCGGCTTGTACAGGTCCGCACGCTGCGTCGCCTCGCTGTCTCGGTGGTGCTTCATCGGCTTCCAGATGCCAAAGCCGCCGATCGTGCGCAGCCACATGTCCGCGCCGGCCAGCACCGTGCCCAGCTCGCCGCCGAACTTGGCCACCAACGGCTGCGCGTTCTGGACCTTCTTCAACTCCTTGGCGATCCAGCTTTCGCGCACGGCCGCATCGTACTCGACCATGTCGTCCTTCTCGCGGCCAGCTGCCATCGCCGCCGCGATGGACTCCGCGGCCAGCATCCCGCTCTTCATCGCGGTGTGGCTGCCCTTGATGCGCGGCACGTTGACGAAGCCGGCCGAGCAGCCGATCAGCGCGCCACCCGGGAACGACAGGCGCGGCACTGATTGCCAGCCGCCTTCATTGATCGCACGCGCGCCGTACGACACGCGGCGTCCGCCTTCCAGGATCGCGCGGATTTCCGGGTGCTGCTTCCAGCGCTGGAATTCCTCGAACGGATAGACATAGGGGTTGGCGTAATCGAGCGCGGTAACGAAGCCCAATGCCACCTGGTTGTTGGCCTGATGGTAGAGGAACCCGCCGCCCCACGAATTCGATTCCGAAAGCGGCCAGCCCTGCGTGTGGATCACCCGGCCCGGAACGTGCTTTTCGGGATCGATGTCCCACAGTTCCTTGATGCCGATGCCATAGACCTGCGGCTCGCAATCGCGCTCGAGATCGAAGTGCGCCTTGAGCCGCTTGGTCAGGTGCCCGCGCGCGCCTTCGGCGAACAGCGTGTACTTGGCGTGCAGTTCCATGCCCGGCTGATAATCGGGCTTCTTCGAACCGTCCTTGGCAATGCCCATGTCGCCGGTCGCGACGCCCATGACCGCGCCATTCTCGTCGAACAGGATCTCTGCCGCCGGGAAGCCGGGGAAGATCTCGACGCCCAGTTCCATCGCCTGTTCCGATAGCCAGCGGCACAGGTTGCCAAGACTGCCGGTATAGTTGCCATCGTTCGACATGAACGGCGGCATCGGCCAGTGCGGGATCGAGACCTTGCCCTTCTTCGACAGCACCCAGTGCCAGTTGTCGGTCACCGGCACTTCGGCCATCGGGCAGCCCTGTTCGCGCCATTGCGGAAGCAGTTCGTCGAGCGCTTTCGGGTCTATCACCGCGCCCGAAAGGATGTGCGCGCCGATTTCCGAACCCTTTTCCAGGATGCAGACCGAAATTTCCGGGTTCTCCTGCTTCAGCCGGATCGAAGCAGCCAGGCCCGCAGGCCCTCCGCCAACGATGACGACGTCATACGGCATCGATTCCCGTTCGCTCATGCCCCGATATCTCCCGACTGCTGCTAAACGCACGATTGAATTTCGAATGTGCCTTGAAAGAGGGCACAGGCAAGGTCAAGACCGCAAATTGGACTGGAAGGAAAGACAGGTTGCCCGATATCGCTAACGCAGAAAATCATCAGTGGCGCGATGCCGTTACGGCCGCGCTCGATTGGTGGCGCGATGCGGGCGTGGACCATGCCTTCGTTGACGATCCTCAAGACTGGCTGTCCGAAGCGCGCAAGCCCAAGGAAGCCACTCAGTCAGCGCCGATGAAACCGCTGCGTGAACTGGCGGCAGAGCGCGATGATTCGCCCAAGGTGGCCAAGGTTAGCGCCAGGGCTGATTGGCCGCAGACCTTTGGAGCCTTCGCCCCTTGGTGGTTGGCCGAACCCGCCCTCGCGCCCGCCGGGTTGCATCGCCTGCCTCCGGTCGGCGCGCAAGGTGCGGACCTGATGATCCTGGTGCCGATGCCCTCGGCAGACGATGGCGATACCCTTCTCTCCGGGCGTGCAGGCCGATTGCTCGATGCCATGCTGGCCGCGTTCGGCCTTGACCGGTCCCGAACCTACATCGCCTCTGCCCTTCCAGCCCACGTGCCGATGCCCGATTGGCACCTCCACAAGGAGTCGGGCCTCGGCGAAGTTCTCCTCCACCACATCACTCTTGCCGCTCCGAAACGACTGCTGATCCTGGGCGCATCAGGCATTTCGGCGCTTCTCGGCAACGACCCGCCGAATTTGGCTCAAAGTTTACGGGCAATTAATCAAGAAGGGCCACCACTTCCCGCGCTGCCGGCGTGGGATCTCGAAGCCATGCTGCAGCGCCCTGCCCTCAAGGCAGGTCTGTGGAGCCGCTGGCTCGAATGGACGGGGACCGAAACGATTTGAAGCTGGTTCGCGCCAAGACGTTCACGCTGCTCGCGCTCGCGGCCTCGTCGCTTGGGCTTCCGGCTGTCCCGGCTCACGCCAACAGCGCCGCGGTCGACTATTTCCGTGGCCGCGCCGATCGCACCGCCGTCCCCTCGCTGCTGAGCGCCGACGATCGCTCCTATTACAAGAGCCTGTTCTCCGCGATCGAGCGCGAGGACTGGACGCAGGTGCAGACGCTGTTCGCCCAGCGGACCGATGGGCCTCTCCATACGGTAGCCCGCGCCCAGTACATGCTGGCCGCAACCTCGCCCAAGGCAGAGCTCGCCCCGATCACTGAAGTGCTGACCAAGGCTCCGGCCCTGCCGTGGGCGGAACAGCTCGGTCGCCTCGCCCTGAAGCGCGGCGCCACCGACATGCCCGCCCTGCCGCAGGCACAGCGTCTTGTCAGCCTTCCCACCGTCTCCAAGCGCATCAAGCCGCGCCCGATCGATGACGGTACGATGCCGGCCGGCGTCGCCGCCGCGATTCAGGACCGCATCAAGTTTGACGATCCCGTCGGTGCCCGCGTCCTGCTCGATGGGGTCGATGCCACGCTCTCGCCCGCTGCTCGCGCCGAATGGCGGCAGAAGGTCGGCTGGGCCTTCTATATCGAGAACGACGACGCCACCGCCCGCGCTCTTTCGCTCACCGCCGCCGAAGGCACCGGCCCGTGGGTCGCGGAAGCCTACTGGACCGCAGGCCTTGCCAGCTGGCGCCTGAGCGACTGCCTCGCCGCCGCCGACGCCTTTGAAAAGACCGCAGGATCAGCCCAGAACGACGAACTGGCGTCCGCCGCACACTACTGGGCCAGCCGCGCCTGGCTGCGCTGCCGCAAGCCGGAAAAGGTCTCGGCCTCGCTGCGCAACGCCGCCCGCTTCCGCGAAACGCTTTACGGCATGATGGCGTCCGAAGCGCTGGGCATGCGCGAAAGCACGCCGCCGGTGGCGCCGGACTTCTCGCAGAATGACTGGCAGCAGCTTCGCGACGTTCCGAACATCCGCACCGCCGTGCAGCTTGCCGAAATCGGCGAAGACGGCCTTGCCGACGAAGTCCTGCGCCATCAGGCCCGCATCGGCGCGCCCGGGCAATATGCCCCGCTCTCGCGCCTTGCCCGCGATCTGGGCCTCCCCTCCACCCAGCTGTGGATGGCCTACAATGCCCCGGCAGGGGCCCGTCCCGATGAATCCGCGCGCTTCCCTGCGCCGAAGTGGACGCCGGCCACGGGCTGGAAGGTCGATCCCGCGCTGCTCTTTGCCCATTCGCTGCAGGAATCGAACTTCCGCACGGCCGTCACCAGCCCGGCCGGGGCCAAGGGTCTGATGCAGGTCCGCCCCGGCACGGCCAAGGACATGGCCCGCGTAGAGCCGGCAATGGCCGGGCGCGATCGCCAGCTCGACCTCCCTGACGTCAACCTTGCCTTCGGCCAGCAGTATCTCCAGCAGTTGCGCGATTCCGATGCGACGCAGGGCCTCCTGCCCAAGGTCATGGCCGCCTACAATGCCGGCCCCCTTCCGATCAGCCGCTGGAACACGGAAATCCGCGGCGGCAGCGATCCGCTGCTGTGGATGGAATCGATCCCCTACTGGGAAACGCGCGGCTACGTTTCCATCGTCATGCGCAATTACTGGATGTACGAAAAGCAGGCGGGCGGCCCGTCGGAAAGCCGCATGGGCCTTGTCCAGGGCATGTGGCCCAAGTTCCCCGGCCTTTCAGGCGCCGAGAACATAAGGATCGCATCGCGTGGCAATTGATACTTCGCGCGAATTCAAGCCGATCAACATCGCCCTGCTCACCGTCTCCGACACCCGCGGCCCGGCTGAGGACACCTCGGGCGATATCCTCGCCGAACGCATCAAGGCCAAGGGCCACAAGCTCGCTGCCCGCGCCATGGAAAAGGACGATGCCGACCGCATCGCCAGCCGCCTCAACAACTGGATCGACGATCGCACCGTCGATGCCGTCGTCATCACCGGCGGCACCGGTCTCACCGGCCGCGACGTGACGCCCGAAGCGCTCGACCGCGTCAAGACGCGCGACATCCCGGGCTTTGGCGAACTGTTCCGCTGGCTGTCCTACAAGACCATCGGCACCAGCACGATCCAGTCACGCGCCTGCGCCGTCGTCGCGCGCGGCACCTATATCTTCGCCCTGCCCGGCTCGAATGGCGCGGTGAAGGACGGCTGGGACGGCATCCTCGACGAACAGCTCGACAGCCGCAACCGGCCCTGCAACTTTGTCGAACTGATGCCGAGGCTGCTGGAAAAGTAAGTCTTTCTAATCGCTATTGCATTTTCGTTCCACTTATGTTCCAATCCAGCCATGGCAGTCCATGGCAGAGGCGCACAATCCGCAAATGTCCCGACACGCTTCGGCCTCGCCACGCGCGAGGTTGACGGCGACTGGCTCGACGCGCGCGAGGATATCGACGGTCCCGGTCCCAAGCTGCGCACGACGGTCACCGAAGAACATCCCCGCTCGATCCTCACCTTCAACCGCTCGCCCGACATCCCCTTTGATCGTTCGGTAAACGCCTACAGGGGGTGCGAGCATGGCTGCGTGTACTGCTACGCTCGGCCCACCCACGCCTGGCACGATCTCTCGCCCGGCCTCGATTTCGAAACGAAGCTCTTTGCCAAGCCCGATGCGGCAAAGCTGCTGCGTGAAACCCTGGCCAAACCCGGCTACATGCCCGCTCCCATTGCCATGGGCACAAATACCGATCCCTACCAGCCGATCGAAAGCCGTTACCGCATCACCCGCCAGGTTCTCGAACTCTGCCTCGAATTGCGCCACCCGGTCACCATCACCACAAAGTCCGCGCGCGTACTGGATGATCTGGACCTGCTGGCCGAACTCGCCCGCAGCAATCTGACCGCGGTCGGCATTTCGGTCACCAGCCTCGACCCGCGCCTGTCCGGCCTTCTCGAACCGCGTGCAAGCAGTCCTGCCAAGCGATTGGAAGCCCTTGGAAAGCTTGTTGCCGCCGGCATCCCCACCCATGTTTCGCTCGCCCCGGTCATTCCTTCGATCACCGACCAGTTCATGGAAGGCATCCTTGAGGCCGCCGCAGACCGTGGCGTGCGGTCGGCCAGTTGGATCATGCTGCGCCTTCCACACGAAGTCGCCCCGCTGTTCCGCGAATGGCTCGACACGCACTTCCCGGATCGCGCATCGAAAGTCATGGGGATCGTCCAGTCGGTTCGCGGCGGCAAGGACAACGACGCGCAGTTCTTCACCCGCATGAAGCCGAATGGCATCTGGGCCGACCTCATCCGCACCCGCTTCCGCGTCGCCTGTCGCAAGCACGGCATCGGCAGGGCCCACATCGATCTGGACTGCGCGCAGTTCAGAAAGCCCAGCCCCAACGGCCAGTTGGACCTGTTCTGAGCACACACCAGACATTCTCCAAACCTACCGTCGCCCCGGGCTTGACCCGGGCCCCCACTTTTCTTCTGCGCTTCCTGTGAACCAAGGAAGCGGGATCCCGGGTCAAGCCCGG